>CAUSPE010000012.1:0-48323 GCA_963533485.1 uncultured Streptococcus sp. | reverse complement strand
CTACTAATGTCTTTTCAATCTATCTCTGGTGGGGAGAAAGCCTGCAAATCCAAGGAAAATACCTGATTTACTTGATCAATAGTCTAGTTGGGTGGTATCAGTGGAGCAAGGCAGCAAAAAGCGCTTAAAAAAGTAAAAAAAGGATCAGATGATCCTTTTTTTGTGTTAGAGCAAAATGAATAATACCGTAATGACAATAGCACTCGTTATACGAATAATGTGGTGCGATATATGTTGATTTTCTTGCTGTTGGCCGTTCCAGTAGGCACCATAGCAGACGATACTCGAACCCACAATCCATAGAAGAATGGTTGCAACTGGAACGAAGTAAAAGATGGCTAGAGCCAGAGATGTGAGGCAACTGCCGACCAAGATGCACGTGTTTCCCAGACTGTAGTTCTTTTGTTTCATAGCTGAAAAAGCAGCAGCAAGGTGAAGCAACGAGAAGGCGAGAGCTAGTACAATTGTTAGTATTCCTAGAATCATCGAAGTTAACATAGTTGGTTCCTTTCTGAGTTACAGGCTTAGTTATCAAGTGGAGTTGGAGAGGTCATCTCCATCACATCAAGGTAAAATCTCACCACTTGCTCTTCAGTATAAGATTTTCCTTTTTTTAGCCACCAAGTCAGGGTCTCGATAAAGTTCGTCACAACAAAATGCTGGAGGTAGGAGGCCGGAATGTTTGGATGGGCTTCTTGCAAGTCACCCGCCACCATGGGATAAACGTGGTGTTCAAGTTCCTTGTGTAGTTGGCGGAGGAAGTAGTCATTTTTGGAAAAAAGGAGACTGGTGACATGGTCCTGGTTTTTCTGAAAATGTAAAAAGATATGTGCGAGGTAGTCCTCGGTAGTAAAGTGTCCTTCCCTTTCAAAGAGATGATGAAAGAGGTAGCGACAGAGCTCATCTAAAAGGAGTTCCTTACTCTCGTAGTGACAGTAAAAAGTAGAACGTCCGACATCTGCTAGGTCAATGATATCCTGAACAGTAGTGGCATCATAGCCCTTATCGTTCAAAAGTTGTAAAAAAGTTTGATAGATTGCTTTTTTCGTCTTGCTGACTCGACGGTCTCTTTTTGGCATATAGACACTTGAGACAAACTGTTCAGAACTGAACAGGACTGACAGTTTGCTTCTATCCTTTCTTTGGATTTTATTAGATAATACAAATGAAAGAAGTATGTATATACCCATTATACCAAAGGAGGGAGAGAAATGAGTTCTAAAACATCTATCTGGTTAGCTTTTTTCTTAAATTTAAGCTATGCGATTGTTGAGTTTATCGCAGGAGGAATCTTTGGTTCGAGTGCAGTTCTTGCTGATTCTGTTCATGACCTGGGGGATGCTATAGCCATTGGTATATCAGCCCTTCTAGAAACAATCTCAAACCGTGAAGAAGATAGACAGTACACCTTGGGTTACAAACGTTTTAGCCTTTTAGGGGCCATGCTAACGGCTGTGATTCTTATGATAGGGTCTGTCCTAGTAATCTTGGAAAATATCACAAAGATTGCTCACCCGCAACCCGTCAATGAGGAAGGTATCCTCTGGCTGGGAATCATTGCAGTGGCTATTAATGTGCTAGCTAGTCTAGTAGTCCGTAAAGGAAAGACAAAGAACGAGTCAATTCTTAGCTTGCATTTTTTGGAAGACACTCTTGGTTGGTTGGCCGTCATCCTAATGGCGATTATCCTCCGATTTACAGATTGGTATATCCTCGATCCGCTTTTATCGCTGGTTATTTCTATCTTTATTTTGTCGAAAGCCATTCCTCGCTTTTGGAGCGCACTCAAGATTTTCCTAGATGCTGTGCCAGAAGGAGTCGAGACAAGTGATTTGGAAAAGGATATAGAGGCTCTACCCAATGTCAAAAGTGTCAATCAACTTAGCATTTGGTCCATGGACGGTCTAGAGAACAATGCTGTTGTTCACATCTGTATCGAGGACTGGGAGCAGATGATTGAGACCAAAGAAGTGGTGCGTCAATGTTTAGAAGAAAGAGGCGTGCAGAATATCACTATTGAAGTGGACAGCAGTCAAAGCAATCATGCGCAACATAAGCGGAGGGTGAGAGAGTTAGAGCAGAAGCATGGGCATCATTAGTAGAAAAACGATCTCGCTAGAGGTCGTTTTGTTATCCTATTCATTCCTTGTACTTTCTCTCAGAGTCAGTCTTGTTCCCAGCATAGTCAAGCTAGGGATTTTCCGACCGTGGAGAACTTCCTTGTTAAGAATATCCATACCTGCTCGGCCCATTTCCTCGGTATAGACAGTGATGCTTGAAAGAGGAGGATAGACCTGCTTGGTCAGGCTAGTGTCGTTGAAAGAAATGAGGCTGACGCGGTCTGGTAGGCTAATTCCAGCTTCTTGAAGGGCACGGAGGGCGCCGATGGCTAAACTATCGCTAGCAGCGAAAAAGGCTGGTGGGAGTTGTTCTCCTAGCTTGTGAATGGCCTCCTTCATCAAGTCATAGCCAGACTGGGCAGTAAAGCTCCCCTGAAAGACCAGTTCTTCATGGTAGATACCATTTGCTTGGGTAATGTCTTTGAAATTCTCTAGTCGCTTATCCTGGATGATTTCTTCCTGGTCGGTTGTTTCTTCAAGACCTGTGAGAATTCCGATACGGTTCATACCTTGGCTGAGGAAATGGTCTACAACTTGTTTCACAGCAGTGTAAAAGTCCGTAATAATACAGGTGTGTCCCAACGAGAGGGTATCGCTGTCTATAAAGACTAGAGGTTTTTGGTATTCTTCAAAGGAAGAAATCTGAGCACGGCTAAATTTTCCGATGCAGAGAATGCCAATCACTTCCTCACTTAATGTAAAAGGATGGTCATTAAAATAGCGCAAGATGTCATAGTCCAACTCTTGGGCTCTTTTTTCAATACCGAGACGAATCTGATAATAGTAGAGGTCGTCTAGCTCCCCTTGTTCGCTGACCCATTGGATAATGGCAATCTTTTGCTTGGGTTTGTGGGATTCGCCTGTCTTGAGGTGCTTAGTATAGCCCAGCTCTTCAGCGACAGTTAAAATACGGTGTCTGGTTTCTTCTGTAACAGATAGACTCTGGTCGCGATTGAGGACACGAGATACGGTCGCGATAGAGACAGAGGCTAGCTGTGCAATATCTTTTAAGGTAGCCATAAATCCTCCTCCTTTTAGGTTAGTATATCATATTTTTCTGCTTTTTACTGATAGTTTAGTAAAAGTTTAGTAAAAAGGATTGACCTTGGTAAATCCCTTGGATACAATAGAAGAAAACGATTACACGTTAAGGTGACTTAACGGACAGTCAAAGGAGAATTTATATGACACAAGATCTTACTACTGAAGCCCTTCGCAAAGACTTTCTTGCCGTTTTTGGTCAAGAAGCAGACCAAACTTTCTTTTCACCAGGTCGTATCAATCTGATTGGTGAACACACGGACTACAACGGTGGGCACGTTTTTCCGGCGGCTATTTCCTTGGGAACTTATGGGGCGGCTCGCAAACGTGACGACCAAGTTTTGCGTTTCTACTCAGCCAACTTTGAGGACAAAGGTATCATTGAAGTTCCTCTTGCTGACCTCAAATTTGAAAAAGAGCACAGCTGGACCAATTATCCAAAAGGGGTCCTCCATTTCTTGCAGGAAGCTGGCCATGTTATTGACAAAGGGTTTGATTTCTATGTCTTTGGGAATATCCCAAATGGTGCAGGCTTGTCTTCATCAGCATCTTTGGAACTTTTGACAGGGGTCGTGGCAGAGCATCTCTTTGGTTTAAAACTAGACCGTTTGGATTTGGTTAAAATCGGAAAACAAACAGAAAATTACTTTATCGGAGTCAACTCTGGTATCATGGACCAATTTGCCATCGGTATGGGGGCAGACCAACGTGCCATTTACCTAGATACCAATACGTTAGAATACGACTTGGTGCCACTTGATTTGAAGGACAATGTCGTTGTTATCATGAACACCAACAAACGCCGTGAATTGGCAGACTCTAAATACAATGAACGCCGTGCTGAGTGTGAAAAAGCAGTGGAAGAATTGCAAGTTGCCTTGGATATTCAGACCTTGGGTGAATTGGATGAGTGGGCCTTTGACCAATACAGCTATCTGATTAAAGATGAAAATCGCTTAAAACGTGCTCGCCATGCTGTGCTTGAAAACCAACGTACTCTTAAAGCTCAAGCAGCACTTCAAGCAGGTGATTTGGAAATATTTGGTCGCTTGATGAATGCTTCTCACGTTTCTCTAGAACATGACTATGAAGTAACTGGCTTGGAATTGGATACTCTTGTTCACACAGCTTGGGCACAAGAAGGAGTTCTCGGTGCTCGTATGACAGGGGCTGGTTTTGGTGGCTGTGCCATTGCCTTGGTGCAAAAAGATGCTGTTGAGGCCTTTAAGGAAGCTGTAGGCAAGCATTACGAGGAAGTAGTTGGATACGCTCCAAGCTTCTATATCGCTGAAGTTGCAGGTGGCACTCGCGTTTTAGACTAGGAGAGAAGTAAATGGACGCTGTAATATTTGATTTAGATGGCTTATTAGCTGATACTGAGATCATTTCTCTAAAAGTTTATCAAGAATTGCTTAAAGATTTTGGAATTCCTTTCACAGAAGAAACATATTCTAGAGAATACAGTGGACATAGGGAAGAGGAGAATGTTCAACGATTTTTAGATACCTATGATTTACCTTGGAACTTTGACCAAACCTTGGAAAAAGTTTATGAACTGGAAGCTCGAATATTAGCCAAAGGTGTAAATTTAAAAAAAGGTGCTAAAAAGTTGCTTGCTTTTTTGCAAAGAGAAGGTATTCCAATCGCTCTAGCAACTTCAAGTGTTGAATCTAGAGCTAGAATGATTTTGGATAGTAATGGTATACTGTCCCTATTTGACCATCTAGTTTTTGCAAAAGATGTAAAGCGAAGCAAACCTTACCCTGATATGTTTTTAAAGGCCTGTAGTGATTTGAATGTTTTACCAGAGAATTGCTTAGTATTAGAGGATAGTGAAGCAGGGATTGAAGCAGCGTATAGAGCTGGGATACCAGTTATTTGTATTCCAGACTTGAAAATGCCAGCACAGTCTTTCTTAAATAAAACAGAACAAGTTTTTCAGGATTTAGATGCTGTCAGAGACTATTTAGAAAGTAAGAAGGAGAATCAATGAGTCAGGGAGTTCTAGATGCATTTATCACGGAAGTCATTGCTGAAAGTTCATTTGAGGAAATGGATCGAATCTACCTAACCAATCGTGTCTTGGCACGAGTAGGAGATGGTGTTTTGGAAGTTGAGACTGATCTGGATAAATTGATTGACCTCAAGGACCAGCTGGTCGAGGAAGCGGTTCGATTAGAGACGATTGAGGATAGTCAGACTGCGCGTGAAATCCTTGGTGCTGAACTGATGGACTTGGTAACCCCTTGTCCAAGTCAGGTCAATCGTGACTTCTGGGCAACCTATGCCCAATCTCCTGAGCAGGCAATTGCGGACTTCTATCAACTTAGCCAGAAAAACGACTACATCAAACTCAAGGCCATTGCTAAAAATATTGCTTATCGTGTGCCGTCTGATTACGGAGAACTGGGAATCACGATTAATCTCTCTAAACCTGAAAAGGATCCAAAGGAGATTGCGGCGGCCAAGTTGGTGCAAGCTAGCAATTATCCCCAGTGTCAGCTTTGTCTAGAGAATGAGGGCTATCATGGTCGAGTCAGCCACCCAGCTCGCAGCAATCACCGCATTATCCGTTTTGAAATGGCGGGTCAGGAGTGGGGCTTCCAGTATTCGCCCTATGCTTATTTTAATGAGCACTGTATTTTCTTAGATGGTCAGCATCGTCCCATGGCTATCAGTCGTCAGAGTTTTGAGCGCCTGCTAGCTATCGTAGAGCAGTTTCCGGGCTATTTTGCGGGTTCAAATGCGGACTTACCAATCGTGGGAGGCTCTATTCTGACACATGATCACTATCAAGGAGGCCGTCACGTATTTCCTATGGAAATGGCTCCCTTACAAAAGACTCTCTGTTTTGCTGGTTTTGAGCAGGTCAAGGCTGGGATTGTCAAGTGGCCTATGTCAGTGCTACGTTTGACCTCGGATTCTAAAGAGGATTTGATTAACTTGGCTGACAAAATTTTGCAGGAATGGCGGCAATATTCAGATCCTGCAGTACAGATTTTGGCAGAAACAGATGGAACACCGCATCACACCATTACACCCATTGCCCGTAAACGCGATGGACAGTTTGAGTTGGACTTGGTCTTGCGGGACAATCAGACATCCCCAGAGCATCCTGATGGCATCTATCATCCCCACAAGGATGTCCAACATATCAAGAAGGAAAATATCGGCTTGATTGAGGTCATGGGCTTGGCTATCTTACCACCTCGTTTGAAAGCAGAAGTGGAGCAAGTTGCAAGCTATCTTGTAGGAGATGATGAAGCAGTTGCAGACTATCATCAGGAATGGGCAGACCAACTCAAAGCCCAACATCCAGACCTAACAGACAAAGAAAAAGCCCTTGAAATCGTCAAGGACTCTGTGGGTGCTATCTTTGCGCGCGTTCTAGAGGATGCAGGAGTTTACAAGCAGACGGAGCAAGGACAGGCAGCCTTTATGCGATTTGTAGTGCAGGTCGGAATTTTGCCAGACTAGGAGCTTTCTCCTTGCACAGTCCTATAAAAAGTAGTATCATAGTGTCGTTTGAACTATCAGGAGGAAACGATGAAAGATTTTCATTTTGACGCTATATCTGCCTTTGAAAATTACGAAATTGAAAAAATGAGAGATGGTCATGTTGTGGTGACGACCAAAGTGGTGGACTCGTCGCTCAACTACTATGGCAATGCCCATGGTGGCTATCTCTTCACCCTTTGTGACCAGATCAGTGGTCTAGTGGTCATCTCGCTAGGGCTTGATGGGGTGACACTCCAGTCCTCTATCAACTACCTCAAGGCTGGAAAACTCGACGATGTGTTGACCATTAAAGGAGAATGTGTCCATCATGGACGCACAACCTGTGTCGTGGATGTGGATATCACCAATCAAGAAGGCAGAAATGTCTGCAAAGCCACCTTTGCCATGTTTGTCACAGGCCAGCGGTCAGAAGAAAGACAGGTAAGGATATAGATAAACAAAAAAGAGGCTCATACC
Organism: uncultured Streptococcus sp.; assembly: GCA_963533485.1. GTDB lineage: Bacteria > Bacillota > Bacilli > Lactobacillales > Streptococcaceae > Streptococcus. The sequence continues at coordinate 41,187 of CAUSPE010000012.1, read as the reverse complement.
TCTTTTTCTTATTTCTTCTTCCGGTTTAATACGGCATTGAGTACAATGGCCAGTAAGCTGGCTACGACGATTCCGTTTGAGAAGAACATTTGGAAGGCTGTTGGCATGCTGACGAAGAGATTACTGTTATTGAGTCCGACACCTGCAGCGATTGAGACAGCTGCGATAAGGAAGTTGTGCTCATTGTTAGCAAAATCAACGCGGGCAAGGATTTGCATCCCTTGAAGGGAAACAAAACCAAACATCACCAGCATGGCACCACCGAGGACAGGGCTTGGAATGATTTGGGCGAGGGCACCAAACTTAGGAAGGAGTCCAAGGAGGACTAGGAAACCAGCAGCGTAGTAGATTGGCAGGCGAGTCTTGATACCTGATAATTTGACCAAACCAACGTTTTGTGAAAATCCTGTATAAGGGAAGGTGTTAAAGATTCCTCCGAGAAGGACAGCTAAACCTTCTGCGCGGTAACCGTTGCGCAGGCGCGTGCTGTCGATTGGATCTTTTGTGATATCAGACAAGGCCAGGTAAACTCCTGTCGACTCCACCATGGAAACCGTTGCGATGATACACATCATGACGATGGAGGAGATTTCAAAAGTTGGGGCACCAAAGTAGAGGGGAGTTGGGACATGGACAAGCGGTGCTGCCGCAACAGGGGAGAAGTCCACCAAGCCCATGCTAGCAGCGATGGCAGTTCCAACAACTAGACCAATCAAAATGGAGATAGACTTGATAAATCCTTTGGTAAAGATGTTGATCAAGAGGATAATCAGAACAGTGATAGCTGCAAGCAAGAGACTTTGACCAGTTGGCTCTGGAACGTTATTTCCCATATTTCCAATAGCGACAGGAATCAAGGTTAAACCAATCGTGGTAATAACAGAGCCTGTTACGATAGATGGGAAGAGATTGGCCACTTTTGAGAAGATGCCTGAAATCAGAACCACATAAATCCCTGAAACGATAAGGGCACCAAACATAGCACCGCTACCGTGGCTTTGACCAATCATAATCAAGGGAGCAACCGACTGGAAGGCTACTCCGAGAACGACTGGTAGTCCAATTCCAAAGTATTTATTGAGTTGCAGTTGGAGGAAGGTGGCCACCCCACACATGAAGATATCTGTGGAGATTAGGTAGGTCAACTGCTCAGCTGAATAGCCAAGAGCTGTCGCAATCATGATAGGAACCAGGATAGAACCGGAGTACATGGCTAGTAAGTGCTGTAAGCCAAGAACGGCTGCTTGCGAGTGTTTTTCTTGTTTTTGCATTAGAGATCTGCCTCCTTAAATACGACCTGACCGTTTTCAAAACGTTCCAAACGAGCGAGTGATAGAACTGGATAGCCAGCTTTCTCAAGCAAATCACGACCATCCTGGAAGGATTTTTCGATAACAATACCGATGGCTTCGACTTTAGCTCCGGCCTGTTCGATGATTTGGATCAAGCCTTTGGCAGCTTGGCCATTGGCTAGGAAATCATCGATAATCACGACCTTATCATCTGGTGAGAGGAATTTCCCAGCGATGGAAACGGTGCTGGTCACCTGCTTGGTAAAGGAGTAGACTTCGGCAGTTAAGATTCCTTCATTCATGGTGATGTTTTTAGCTTTCTTGGCGAAAATCATAGGGACATCTAAGGCTTCAGCTGTAAAAACAGCTGGGGCAATGCCTGACGCTTCAATGGTTACGACCTTGGTAATGCCAGCAGTAGCAAATTTTTCCGCAAATACCTTACCAATCTCTCGCATCAAGCTAAAGTCAACTTGGTGAGTTAAAAAGGAATCCACCTTGAGGATGTTGTCCCCCAAGATATGCCCATCCTCGAGGATGCGCTCTTCTAATAATTTCATAAGACCTCCTAAAGTCTAAAAGATGCTTCATTTGCTTGTCTAGAGTTTCTACTATGTAATAGAAAAAGGACCTACTTAATCCCCTAAGTAAGTCCCCAAAATAGGCATGGCCAACACCATACCTTCAGCTGACATACTCATTGTTAGGTGTTCCGGCACCTTGTAGAAACGTCGTGCCAATTCACGACATAAACAAGTAAAATGATATTCAATTTTAAATAGGCTGCTACCAATGTTTTTATTTTACACCAATTAGCTTTATAAATCAAATATTTTGTTAGCAAATAGATCATAAAAGCGAACGAATAAAAGGCTGCAACACTAGAAAGTATTGTAGCCTTTTATTCTTCTATTCGCTAAATCTTAAAAAATAACCATCAGGATCCAAAATCGCAAATTCATGAGGGTAAATAAAGCTATCTCCCACTCGAAATTCTCTTTTGGTCAGCGGACGATGGATAGGATAGTCAGCTTCCAGCAGTTTTTGGTGGAGCTGAGGGACATCTTCAATGCCAAAGGAAATATTGACACCGCGCCCGAAAGGATAGGTCAGCTGAGCTAATTCTTCTGCGCTGCCTTCTTCTAGCATAAGTTGGCAGTCTTCAAGCGAGAGGAAGAGAAATTTCTCCTCTGGACGCTCGTATTCGACAGAAAATCCCAGCAAGTCGCAGTAGAAGTGGCGTGACTTTTCGAGGTCAGATACTACAAATTCAGGAATGACAGCTTGATAGTCCATTAGCTTTCTCCTTAGAGTTCAATTTCCAATACAATCGGCGTATGGTCTTGACGCGCACCCGAGTCAATCATGTCAGACTTGGTCACCTTGTCAACCACGCGATTGCTGGTGAGCCAGTAGTCGATTCTCCAGCCTGTATTGTTGATTTTAGAAGTCTTGCTGCGTTGCGCCCACCAAGTGTAACGTTCTGGGACATCGCCGTGAATGTGGCGGAAGGTGTCGGTAAATCCAGTTGCCAAGAGGTTGGTAAATCCAGCACGTTCTTCGTCTGTAAATCCAGGTGAACGGCGGTTGCTGGCAGGATTTGCAAGGTCAATTTCCTTGTGGGCTACATTGTAGTCTCCAGTCGCAAGGACTGGTTTTTCTTTGTCTAGTTGAGCCAAATACTCAGCATATTTGACATCCCAGACTTGGCGTTCTTCCAAGCGTTTGAGACCATCGCCAGCGTTTGGAGTGTATACTTGGGTCACGAAAAATGTATCAAATTCCAAGGTGATGATGCGGCCTTCCAAGTCCATGGTAGAAGGAGCCCCGATTTCTGGGAAGCTAATCGTTGGTGTGAGTTCTTTCTTATAGAGGAACATAGTTCCAGCATAGCCTTTGCGGGCAGGCTCTTGAGAGGAACGCCAAGTGTTTTCATAACCTGGGAAGAGTTCTTCAAGTACTTCTAGGTGTTTCTTTGTAGGCCCTTTTGCAGAAAGCTTGGTTTCCTGAATAGCGATAATATCAGCATTTTCGGCTACCAAGGTTTGTAGGACTTCTTGGGACAATTTTGCACGAGCTGAGTCGCTCGTTAGGGCTGCATTGAGGGAATCAATATTCCATGATATGAGTTTCATAAAGTTACCTTTTTCATTCAGATTACAGACTATATTATACCAAAAAAAGGCGCATTTCCCCAACGTATGGTTTGAAAAATCACCCTCTTTCGTTTATAATGAAGAATGATTTTATGAAAGGGAGTGAAAATACATGAAATTCTATTCTTATGACTATGTCCTCAGCCAAATTGGTCAGCAAAATGGCATCATGCTTGGTTTAGGGATTGTCCTATTAACTGTGACAGGATTTTTAGCTTTTAAGGCATACCATGATAAAAAGGGCACCAAATTTCGTGAGTTGGTCATGATTTCAGCCTTGACCTTGCTAGCTCTCCTTTTGGTCAGCATCACGACTTATCAAAACAATCAAGTTTCTAATAATAAATTTCAAGCTTCACTTCATTTCATCGAGCTTGTTTCCAAAGAATTGGGAGTAGACAAGTCAGAGGTCTATGTCAATACTTCTGCAGATACGGATGGCGCACTTATCAAGGTCGGAAATCGCTATTACCGTGCCTTGAACGGAAGTGAGCCAGACAAGTACCTGTTAGAGAAGGTGGAATTGTATAAAACAGATGCAATTGAACTGGTGGAGGTGAACAAATGACACTCAATTATATCGAAATTTTAATCAAACTAGCCTTGGGTCTCTTTTCTCTTGTTTTCGTAATTAATGTGACAGGAAAGGGCAACCTAGCGCCTAACTCAGCAATAGATCAAATTCAGAACTATGTACTCGGGGGGATCATCGGTGGGGTGATTTACAATAGCGCCATCAGTATCCTTCAGTATGCAGTTATTCTGATTATGTGGACCATTCTAGTCTTGACTCTCAAATGGCTCAACAACAATGTTCACTTTGTGAAACGTTTGATTGATGGGAAGCCAACCCTGCTCATCAAAAATGGGAAGATTGATCCAGAAGCCTGCCGTTCAGTTGGTTTATCAGCAGCGGACGTAGCACTTAAGCTCCGTAGCCAGGGAATTTTCCAAATGAAGCAAGTCAAACGCGCTATGCAGGAGCAGAATGGTCAACTCATCGTAGTCCAAATGGGAGATGAGAATCCCAAGTATCCTGTTGTCACAGACGGTGTTATCCAAGTCGAAATTTTGGAGACCATTGGTCGCAGCGAAGAATGGTTGCTTGATAACCTCAGTAAACAAGGGTATGACAATGTTGCCAATATCTTTATCGCTGAGTATGACAAGGGTGTCGTCTCAGTCGTAACTTATGAATAAGAAAAACCTGGGGTCTTGTACTCTTCAAAAATCAAATTTAAACTGCGTCAACGTCGCCTTGCCGTATGTAGGTTACTGACTTCGTCAGTTCTATCTACAACCTCAAAGCAGTGCTTTGAGCAGCCTGCGGCTAGTTTCCTAGTTTGCTCTTTGATTTTCATTGAGTCTTGGCCTCAGGTTTCCATTTGCAATCAGAAAGGGATTTTATGTCCATTATTCAGAAACTCTGGTGGTTTTTCAAGTTAGAAAAGCGCCGTTATCTAGTCGGAATTGTGGCCTTGGTCTTGGTTTCCGTCCTCAATCTCATTCCTCCCATGGTTATGGGGCGGGTGATTGACGCCATTACGTCGGGGCAACTAACCCAGCAGGCCCTCCTTCTTAATCTATTTTATCTACTGCTGGCAGCCTTTGGGATGTACTATCTGCGCTATGTTTGGCGCATGTATATCCTTGGGACTTCCTACCGTCTGGGGCAGATTATGCGGTCTCGCTTGTTTGAGCATTTCACAAAAATGTCGCCAGCCTTTTATCAGACCCATCGGACGGGAGACTTGATGGCACACGCTACAAATGATATCAATGCCTTAACTCGTCTCGCAGGTGGAGGGGTCATGTCAGCAGTAGATGCTTCCATTACGGCATTGGTGACTTTGCTGACCATGCTTTTTAGCATTTCATGGCAGATGACCTTGGTTGCCATTCTTCCCTTGCCTTTTATGGCTTATGCGACCAGTCGTTTAGGGAGAAAGACCCACAAGGCCTTTGGCGAATCTCAAGCTGCCTTTTCTGAACTCAATAACAAGGTACAGGAGTCGGTATCAGGTATCAAGGTGACCAAGTCTTTCGGTTATCAGGCGGATGAGTTGAAGTCCTTTCAAGCGGTCAATGAATTGACCTTCCAAAAGAATCTCCAAACCATGAAATACGATAGTCTCTTTGACCCCATGGTTCTCTTGTTTGTTGGTTCATCCTATGTCTTAACCCTTTTGGTCGGTTCCTTGATGGTTCAGGAAGGACAGATAACGGTTGGGAATTTGGTCACTTTTATCAGCTACTTGGATATGTTGGTCTGGCCTCTTATGGCCATTGGCTTCCTCTTTAATATCACTCAGCGAGGGAAGGTGTCCTACCAGCGGATTGAGGAACTTTTGTCTCAGGAATCACCTGTACAAGATCCTGAGTTTCCTCTGGACGGTATTGAAAATGGACGTTTGGAGTACGCCATTGATAGTTTTGCCTTTGAAAATGAGGAAACACTGACGGATATTCACTTTAGTTTAGAAAAAGGGCAAACTCTGGGCTTGGTCGGTCAGACAGGCTCTGGGAAAACGTCCTTGATTAAGCTCCTCTTGCGTGAATACGATGTGGATAAGGGAGCTATTTACCTAAATGGTCATGATATTCGGGACTATCTTCTGACAGACCTTCGTAGTCTCATGGGCTATGTTCCTCAGGACCAGTTCCTCTTTGCGACCTCTATCTTAGACAATATCCGCTTTGGCAATCCTAACTTGCCCCTTTCAGTAGTTGAGGAAGCGACTAAGCTAGCCCAAGTTTACCAAGATATTGTAGATATGCCTCAGGGATTTGATACGTTGATTGGTGAAAAAGGAGTCAGTCTTTCAGGTGGTCAAAAGCAGCGCCTAGCCATGAGTCGGGCTATGATTCTAGACCCTGATATCTTGATTCTAGATGATTCCTTATCAGCCGTGGATGCTAAGACGGAGTATGCGATTATTGACAATCTCAAGGAGACGCGGAAGGATAAGACAACCATTATCACAGCCCATCGCCTCAGTGCAGTTGTCCATGCAGATCTGATTTTGGTTCTGCAAAATGGACAAATCATAGAACGGGGTACGCACGAAGACCTGCTAGCCCTAGATGGCTGGTATGCCCAAACCTACCAGTCTCAGCAGTTGGAAATGAAAGGAGAAGAAGATGCAGAATAAGAAAGAACAATGGGTTGTATTGAAGCGCTTGATGTCCTATCTCAAGCCCTATGGCCTCCTGACCTTTTTGGCACTCAGTTTTCTCCTTGCGACGACGGTCATTAAAAGTGTCATTCCCCTTGTGGCTTCCCACTTTATCGACCAGTACCTCAGCAATCTTAATCAACTGGCCGTGACCGTTTTACTGGCCTACTATGGTCTTTATCTCCTACAAACTCTGGTCCAGTATGTCGGGAATCTTCTCTTTGCGCGGGTATCCTACAGTATTGTTAGGGATATTCGTCGCGATGCCTTTGCCAATATGGAGAAACTCGGCATGTCTTATTTTGACAAGACGCCAGCAGGATCCATCGTTTCTCGTTTGACCAATGATACCGAGACCATCAGTGATATGTTTTCAGGGATTTTATCCAGCTTTATTTCAGCAGTTTTCATCTTTCTGACAACTCTCTATACCATGTTGGTGCTGGATTTTCGTTTGACAGCTTTAGTCCTGCTCTTTCTTCCCTTGATTTTCCTTTTGGTCAATCTCTATCGGAAAAAATCAGTGAAAATCATCGAAAAAACCAGAAGTCTCTTGTCAGATATCAATAGTAAGCTGGCAGAGAATATCGAGGGGATCAGGATTATCCAAGCCTTTAATCAAGAGAAGCGCCTGCAAGCAGAATTTGATGAAATTAACCAAGAACACTTGGTCTATGCCAACCGCTCTGTGGCCTTGGATGCCCTCTTTTTGAGACCTGCCATGAGTTTGCTGAAACTCCTAGGCTACGCCGTTTTGATGGCTTACTTTGGTTACCGTGGTCTTTCTATCGGGATAACAGCTGGAACCATGTATGCCTTCATCCAGTACATCAACCGCCTTTTTGATCCCCTGATTGAGGTGACGCAAAACTTTTCAACCCTTCAAACTTCCATGGTGTCTGCAGGTCGTGTCTTTGCCTTGATTGATGAGACGACCTATGAGCCTCTTCAAAAAGATGGGCAAGCTAAAGTCAAAGAAGGCAATATCCGTTTTGAACATGTGTGTTTCTCATATGATGGCAAACATCCGATTCTGGATGACATTTCCTTTTCAGTAAAGAAAGGTGAAACCATTGCTTTTGTAGGACATACAGGTTCTGGGAAATCTTCCATTATCAATGTCCTCATGCGCTTTTATGAATTTCAGTCAGGACGAGTTCTATTGGATGGTGTGGATATTAGAGACTACAGTCAGGAAGAGTTGAGAAAAAATATCGGTCTGGTCTTGCAGGATCCCTTCCTCTATCACGGGACTATCAAGTCCAATATCGCCATGTACCAAGACATTAGTGATGAAGAGGTCCAGGCTGCGGCTGCCTTTGTGGATGCAGATTCCTTTATTCAGGACCTTCCGCAAGGTTATGATGCCCCCGTTTCCGAGCGTGGTTCGAGCTTTTCTACTGGCCAGCGCCAGCTTCTTGCCTTTGCTAGAACAGTCGCCAGTCAGCCTAAAATCCTGATTTTGGATGAAGCGACAGCCAATATTGACTCTGAAACAGAAAGTTTGGTTCAAGATTCCCTAGCTAAGATGAGACAGGGTCGGACGACCATTGCTATTGCTCATCGCCTTTCGACCATCCAGGACGCCAACTGTATTTATGTCTTGGATAAGGGGCGCATCATCGAGAGTGGAACCCATGAGGAACTCTTGGACTTGGGAGGAACCTATCACAAGATGTATAGCTTGCAGGCAGGGGCCATGTCCTAATACTCTTTGAAAATCTCTTCAAACCAGGTCAGCTTTATCTGCACCTCAAAGCTGTACTTTGATTTTCATTGAACATCAGAAGGAAATCCTTTAAATTACAGATTTCTTGCACCGCCTTTTCCATTTTGTGGTATAATGAAAAATGTTGACAAATAGTATAATAAAAACAAAGGAGAAACAGCATGCTGAAATGGGAAGACTTGCCCGTGGAAATGCAATCAAGCGAGGTTGAGTCTTACTACCAGCTTGTCTCTAAAAGGAAGGGTTCGCTGATTTTCAAGCGTTGCTTGGACTGGGTTCTGGCCTTGGTCTTGCTAATTTTGACTTCCCCCGTCTTTCTCATCTTGAGCATTTGGATCAAGTTGGATAGCAAGGGGCCAGTGATTTACAAGCAAGAGCGCGTGACCCAGTACAACCGTCCGTTCAAGATTTGGAAGTTCCGTACTATGGTAACGGATGCGGATAAAAAAGGAAGTCTGGTGACTTCTGCTAACGATAGTCGTATTACCAAGGTGGGAAATTTCATTCGCCGTGTGCGCTTGGATGAACTGCCTCAGCTGGTCAATGTCCTTAAAGGCGAAATGTCCTTTGTAGGCACAAGACCTGAGGTGCCACGTTACACCGAGCAGTATAGCCCTGAAATGATGGCGACCTTGCTCTTACCAGCCGGAATTACCTCTCCAGCCAGTATCAACTACAAGGATGAGGACACTATCATCAGTCAAATGACGGAGAAAGGTATGTCAGTTGACCAAGCTTATGTCGAGCATGTCCTTCCTGAAAAGATGCGCTATAACCTCGCCTATCTCCGAGAGTTTAGTTTCCTTGGAGACATCAAAATCATGTTTCAAACCGTGTTTGAAGTGCTAAAATAAAGTAGTCATGAGAAAATGAGTACAGATAAAAGGAGCAAATCAATGCCAAATTACAATATTCCATTTTCACCACCCGATATTACGGAAGCAGAAATTGCTGAAGTAGCGGACACCCTGCGTTCTGGTTGGATCACAACAGGTCCTAAGACAAAAGAACTGGAGCGTCGCTTGTCTCAATACACACAGACGCCTAAGACTGTCTGTCTTAACTCTGCGACTGCCGCTCTTGAGTTGATTTTACGCGTTTTTGAAGTGGGACCTGGTGATGAAGTCATTGTTCCAGCCATGACCTATACAGCTTCATGTAGTGTGATCACTCACGTAGGAGCAACCCCTGTCATGGTGGATATCCAAGCAGATACGTTTGAGATGGACTATGACCTGCTGGAGCAAGCCATCACTGAAAAAACCAAGGTAATCATCCCAGTAGAGCTTGCCGGGATTGTTTGCGACTATGACCGTTTGTTCCAAGTTGTGGAGAAAAAACAGGACCTCTTTACAGCTGCTAGCAAGTGGCAAAAGGCCTTTAACCGTATCGTGATTGTCTCTGATAGTGCCCATGCTTTGGGATCTACTTACAAAGGGCAACCAGCTGGTTCTATTGCTGACTTTACTTCCTTCTCATTCCACGCCGTTAAGAACTTTACAACGGCTGAGGGAGGAAGTGCGACTTGGAAAGCCAATCCAGCGATTGACGACGAAGAGATGTACAAGGAATTCCAAATCCTTTCCCTTCACGGTCAAACAAAGGATGCCCTTGCCAAGATGCAACTGGGTTCATGGGAATACGATATCGTTACACCGGCCTACAAGTGCAACATGACGGATATCATGGCTTCGATTGGTTTGGTACAATTGGACCGTTACCCTGGGTTGCTACAACGTCGTAAGGACATCGTGGATCGTTATGATCGTGGTTTTGCGGGTACTCGTATTCACCCACTGGCACACAAGACTGATACTGTCGAATCTTCACGCCACCTCTACATCACCCATGTAGAAGGTGCTAGCCTAGAAGAGCGTAACCTCATCATCCAAGAATTGGCCAAAGCAGGAATTGCAAGTAATGTACACTATAAACCGCTTCCTCTCTTGACAGCCTATAAGAATCTTGGTTTCGATATGGCAGATTATCCAAGAGCCTATGCCTTCTTTGAAAATGAAATTACGCTTCCTCTTCATACAAAATTAAGCGATGAAGAAGTTGATTACATCGTTCAGACTTTGGTGAGAATTTCTGAAGAAATCCTCGGTTCTGGAAAAAAATAATAAAAAATCTTGACAAAAAGCGGACAATAGCATATAATATTCTCAACAAATCAGAAAAGTAACTATTTTTGATCTTCAGGGAGCCTGTGGTGATTGTGAACAGGTGGTTGGAAGTAGTGAAAGTGGGCTGATTTTAAAAATGAATTTGAAACAATGAAAATTCGGTGCGCACACCTTACAGTGCAACTTGTTGTTAGACAAGGCAGAGATGTAAAGGGGAATAGTCCCTTTATAATTGAGGTGGCACCGCGTTACCAACGCCCTCACACGGAAGTATTTTCTGTGTGTGGGCTTTTTTCTATCCGTCGTTTTGTTTATCTTTTATTAGGGCGTTAAGGCACTTTGATGAACTGGAGTTCTATCTGCAGCTCCTTGCCTACTACTAAAAGCAAACAAAAAGCCGGATTCATACAGAAGGAGGAAAATTTTATGACAACCAAAGGTTATTTTGGACAATTTGGTGGCAGTTTTGTACCGGAGCCGATTCAGGCTTTGTTGGATGAGTTGGAAGTGACTTTTGATAAGTACAAGGATGATCCAGAGTTTTTGGCAGAATTTCGCCATTACTTGAAGGATTATTCAGGTCGCGAAACACCGCTTTATTTTGCGGAAAGTTTAACAGACCACCTAGGTGGGGCTAAGATTTATCTCAAGCGCGAAGACCTGAATCACCTTGGTTCTCACAAGCTCAACAACGTTTTAGGACAAATCCTTCTTGCCAAACGTATGGGCAAAAAACGAGTGATTGCAGAAACAGGAGCTGGTCAGCACGGTGTTGCGACAGCGGCTGCTGCAGCCAAGTTTGGTATGGCTTGTGATGTCTACATGGGGGCAGAAGATGTGGAGCGTCAACGTCTCAATGTCTTCCGTATGGAGATGATGGGAGCAACTGTTCACGCGGTTGAAACTGGAACTCGTACCCTTAAGGATGCGGTTGATGCAGCCTTTGGAGCATGGATGAATGACCTTGAAGCCTTCTACGTTTTGGGATCTGCTGTAGGCCCTCATCCTTATCCTACCATTGTTCATGAATTCCAAAAGGTCATCAGTGAAGAATCTCGTCGTCAAATCTTGGAAAAAGAAGGACGCTTGCCAGACTACGTTATTGCCTGTGTAGGTGGTGGTTCCAATGCCATCGGTGCTTTTTCACAGTATGTGGCTGATGAAGAAGTCAAATTGGTTGGGGTTGAAGCTGCTGGGCATGGACTTGATACAGACAAGCACGCAGCTACTATGACAAAAGGTAGTATCGGAATTGTTGACGGAATGAAGACCTATGCAGTCTTTAAGGAAGATGGAGAGCTGGCGCCGGTTTACTCTATCTCAGCTGGTTTGGACTATCCAGGCGTTGGCCCAGAACACGCCTACTTTAAAGATTCAGGTCGCGTGGAATATGTGGCAGCGACAGATGAAGAAGCTGTCCAAGCCTTGCTCCTTCTCAGCAAGACTGAAGGGATTATCCCAGCGATTGAAAGTTCGCACGCCATCGCAGAAGCAGTTAAACGTGCACCGAAACTAAGTAAAGATGAGATTATCATCATCAATGTCTCTGGTCGTGGAGACAAGGACGTAGCTGCTATTGCAGACTACCTAGAAGCTAAAAAATAAAAGATGGAAAAATTACAGTCTTTTCTCTCACAGAGAGCTTGTGGTTGCTGGAAACAAGCAGAGAAAGCTGTAAGGTTGGGTCCATCTGAAACGAGAGAAGAAAACATAATTCTCAAGGGAGTGCCCTTTATCGCACAGCCTGTTACAGGAAGTTTCTAAGACAGGAATGAGAGATAGGAGAAATCCTATAATTGAGGTGGCACCGCGAATTTCGTCCTCACGCAAGTTATTTTGCGTGGGGATTTTTATATATTTATCGTAGATATGGTCATCAGTTTTAAACTATACTTCATCAATAGATAGATTTCTATAAAATATTTGTGAACGAAGTGAGCATTGAACCGCTATTTCCCGCCATAGTGGTATTCTAGAGAAGCAAAGATGCTTCTCTAGAACGGAATTTTTGAGACCTAAGGCTCGAAAATTAGGGATGAAATTTCGGAGAAAGTTGCTCCCGTCCGCACTATTTAAGGGAAATAGAAAAAAGACCAAAAATTAAAAATAAGAAACTGAAAGGGAAATTACAATGGAACGAATCATTCATGGAGATGTCTTATCACCAATCTTGGCTTATATGCGCCTAAAGGGGCAACACAAGGTGATCTTAGAGAGTATTCCGAGAGACAAGGAAACAGCTCGTTTTTCTATCTTAGCCTATAATCCAGTTTTTGAGATTAAGTTTGAAAATGGAGTCCTTTATCAAAATGGTCAAGTGATTGATCGGGATCCCTTGGATTTTCTTTATGAAGTGACTCATAAGAGCCAGCACCATTCAGACCTCCCTTTTGGTGGGGGAGCCATTGGATTTGTTGGTTACGATATGATTTCGCTCTATGAAGAAATCGGCCAAATCCCTCAAGATACCATTGGGACGCCAGACATGCATTTCTTTGTCTATGAGAGTTATATGGTCTTTGACCACAAGAAAGAAAAAATTCATGTCATAGAGGATGCTCTTTATAGCGATCGCAGTCAAGAAGATTTGGAAAAAGCCTTGAAGCAAGTGCTTGAGGAATTACGCATTCCTGCTCCAAATGAATTTGAAGACTTGGATCTATCTCCGCTAGACTTCAAACCCCATATCGCTCCTCAGAAGTTTGAGGAAATGGTGGAAACAGCTCGTGACTTGATTCGTAATGGTGATATGTTCCAATGCGTGCTCAGTCAGCGCTTCTCAGCAGAAGTTACTGGAAATCCATTTGACTTCTACAGAAATCTCCGCGTGACCAATCCTTCTAATTACCTTTATTTCTATGATTTTGGGGATTATCAAATCATCGGTGCCAGTCCTGAAAGTTTGGTTTCTGTCAAAAATGGCATCGTGACAACCAATCCGATTGCCGGTACACGACCAAGAGGGGCTACGGATGAAGAAGACAAGGCCTTGGCGACAGACCTGCTTTCTGATGAGAAGGAAACAGCAGAACATCGGATGTTGGTAGACTTGGGTCGTAACGATATTGGCCGCATCTCTGAAACAGCCAGTGTCCAAGTCACTAAGTATATGGAGGTGGAGCTCTTCCGCTATGTCATGCATTTGACCAGCGTGGTCAAGGGACGTTTGCTTCCAGACCTCACTGCCATGGATGCTTTGAAAGCTACACTTCCAGCTGGAACAGTTTCAGGAGCACCAAAGATTCGGGCCATGAGACGCATCTATGAACTGGAGACGGAAAAACGGGGCGTATACGCAGGAGCAATCGGCTACTTGTCTGCGACGGGTGATATGGATTTCGCCATTGCCATCCGAACCATGATTCTCAAAGATCAAACAGCCTATGTGCAGGCTGGGGCAGGGATTGTCTATGACTCTATTGCCCAAAATGAATACCAAGAAACCATTAACAAGGCTAAATCTATGACTAGAATTGGAGAACTAAGACCATGATTTTATTGATTGACAACTATGATTCTTTTACCTATAACTTGGCCCAATACATTGGGAATTTTGCAGAAGTTCAGGTCTTGAGAAATGATGATCCCAAGCTGTATGAAGAAGCTGAAAAAGCAGATGGTCTGGTCTTTTCTCCTGGTCCTGGTTGGCCAGTTGATGCCGGAAAGATGGAAGACATGATTCGTGACTTTGCAGGTAAGAAGCCAATTCTAGGTATTTGTTTGGGTCACCAAGCTATCGCAGAAGTCTTTGGTGGGAAGCTAGGCTTGGCTCCAAAAGTCATGCATGGGAAACAGAGCCATATCAGCTTTGAAGCGCCATCTGTTCTCTATCAAGGCATTGAGGATGGTCGTCCAGTCATGCGTTATCACAGTATTTTGATTGAAGAAATGCCAGAAGAGTTTGAAGTGACAGCTCGTTCGACTGATGACCAAGCTATTATGGGAATTCAACACAAAAGCCTGCCGATTTATGGCTTCCAATACCATCCAGAGAGTATCGGAACGCCAGATGGCTTGTCTTCTATTCGGAATTTTATCGAGAAGGTTGTAAAGTGAGGAAACTAGGATGAAAGAGATTATTGAAAAACTAGCAAAATTTGAAAATTTATCAGGTGTGGAAATGACGGATGTCATTGAGCGTATCGTAACTGGGCGTGTAACCGAAGCGCAGATTGCTTCTCTCCTCTTGGCTCTTAAGATGAAGGGGGAAACACCGGAAGAACGCACAGCCATTGCACAAGTCATGAGAGGACATGCCCAACACATTCCAACTGAGATTCATGATGCTATGGACAATTGTGGTACTGGTGGAGACAAGTCTTTCAGCTTTAACATCTCAACAACTGCAGCCTTTGTCTTGGCTGGTGGCGGCATTCATATGGCCAAGCACGGTAACCGTTCGATTTCTTCTAAATCGGGTTCGGCAGATGTCCTTCAAGCATTGGGCATCAATCTTGACCTCAAACCAGCTGAATTAGGTAAGGTTTTCGATAAAACTGGAATCGTCTTTCTCTTTGCTAAAAATATGCATCCAGCTATGAAGTACATCATGCCAGCTCGTTTGGAACTAGGAATTCCAACGATTATGAATTTGACTGGTCCACTAATTCATCCAATGGCCTTGGAAACACAGTTGCTTGGTATTAGTCGTCCAGAACTGCTAGAAAGTACAGCTCAGGTATTGAAAAATATGGGTCGCAAACGTGCTATCGTAGTTGCTGGACCAGAAGGGCTGGATGAAGCTGGCTTGAACGGAACAACCAATATTGCTCTTCTTGAAAATGGCGAAATCACCTTGTCAAGCTTCACTCCAGAAGATTTGGGGATGGAATGCTACGCTATTGAAGATATTCGTGGAGGCAATGCTCAGGAAAATGCAGAAATTTTGCTCAGCGTTCTTCAAAACGAACCAAGTCCATTCTTGGAAACGACAGTTTTAAATGCTGGTCTTGGTTTCTATGCCAATGGTAAGGTAGCTAGTATCAAGGAAGGAGTTGCCTTGGCTCGTCAAGTGATTGCTAGTGGCAAGGCCCTTGAAAAACTCAGACTGTTACAGGAGTATCAAAAATGAGTCAGGAATTTTTAGCACGAATTTTAGAGCAGAAGGCGCGTGAGGTCGAGCAAATGGAGCTGGAGGAAATCCAGCCCTTGCGCCAGACTTATCGCTTAGCTGACTATTTAAAACAACATCAAGACCGTTTGCAAGTCATCGCTGAGGTCAAGAAAGCTAGTCCTAGTCTAGGAGATATCAATCTCGATGTGGATATTGTGCAACAGGCCCAGACTTATGAAGCAAATGGAGCAGTGATGATTTCTGTTTTGACAGATGAGATTTTCTTTAAAGGGCATTTGGATTATTTGCGTGAGATTTCCAGTCAGGTAGAGATTCCGACGCTCAACAAGGACTTTATTATCGATGAAAAGCAAATTGTCCGCGCTCGCAATGCAGGTGCGACAGTTATCTTGCTCATTGTAGCAGCCTTGTCAGAAGAACGCCTCAAGGAACTGTATGACTACGCGACAGAGCTTGGTATGGAAGTCTTGGTGGAAACCCACAATCTAGCTGAACTAGAAGTGGCCCACAGACTTGGTGCTGAGATTATTGGGGTTAATAACCGCAATTTGACCACTTTTGAAGTCGACTTGCAGACCAGTGTAGATTTGGCTAAACACTTCAAAGATGATTGCATCTACATTTCTGAATCTGCTATTTTCACAGGGCAGGATGCGGAACGAGTAGCACCGTACTTTAACGGAATTTTGGTAGGGACAGCTCTTATGCAGGCAGAGGATGTGGCTCAAAGAATCAAGGAGTTGCAGATTGACAAAGGTTAAGATTTGTGGACTATCGACCAAAGAAGCGGTAGAGACAGCCGTATCAGCAGGGGCGGATTACATCGGTTTTGTCTTCGCTCCTAGTAAAAGACAGGTGAGCTTGGAAGAGGCTGCAGAGCTGGCAAAGCTCATTCCTGTCAACGTTAAAAAGGTTGGTGTATTTGTTTTACCAAGTCGAGCAGAACTGCTAGAAGCGATTGACAAAGTTGGCTTGGACTTGGTTCAAGTTCATGGTCAGGTAGGGGATGATTTGCTTGAGGATTTACCTTGTGCCAGCATTCAGGCGGAGCAGGTGGATGGAGAGGGGCATGTGCCCAATTCTCGGGCAGATTATCTACTCTTTGATGCCCCTGTGGCAGGGAGTGGCCAGACCTTTGACTGGGGCCAACTGGATACGACAGGACCAGCTCAGTCCTTCTTTATCGCAGGTGGGCTTAATGAAGACAATGTAGCAAAAGCAATTCAACACTTTACTCCCTATGCAGTAGATGTATCAAGTGGAGTGGAGACAGATGGACAAAAAGATCAGGAAAAGATTAGAAGATTTATAGAGAGGGTAAAGCATGGCATATCAAGAACCAAATAAAGATGGATTTTACGGAAAATTCGGTGGACGTTTTGTCCCAGAAACATTGATGACAGCAGTTTTGGAGTTGGAGAAGGCCTATCGTGAAAGTCAGGCAGACCCAAGTTTCCAAGAAGAATTAAACCAACTCTTGCGCCAGTATGTAGGACGTGAAACTCCCCTTTACTACGCAAAAAACTTGACCCAGCATATTGGCGGAGCCAAGATTTATCTTAAACGGGAAGACCTCAACCATACAGGGGCCCACAAGATTAACAATGCCTTGGGACAAGTTCTTCTGGCTAAACGTATGGGTAAAAAGAAAATTATCGCTGAAACAGGTGCTGGTCAGCACGGTGTGGCAACTGCAACAGCTGCGACCCTCTTTAACATGGAATGTACCATTTACATGGGTGAGGAAGATGTCAAACGCCAAGCCCTAAATGTCTTCCGTATGGAGCTTTTGGGAGCCAAGGTCGAGGCCGTGACAGATGGTTCGCGCGTACTCAAGGATGCAGTTAATGCAGCCCTTCGTTCATGGGTAGCGAATATCGATGATACCCACTATATCCTTGGTTCTGCCTTGGGACCTCATCCATTCCCAGAAATTGTTCGTGACTTCCAAAGTGTCATCGGTCGAGAAGCTAAACAACAGTACCGTGACTTGACAGGACAAGACTTACCAGATGCCCTAGTAGCCTGTGTTGGTGGTGGTTCTAATGCTATCGGTCTCTTCCATCCCTTTGTAGAAGATGAGTCTGTTGCCATGTATGGGGCTGAAGCAGCAGGGCTTGGTGTGGATACAGAGCACCATGCAGCGACCTTGACCAAGGGTCGTCCGGGTGTCCTTCACGGTTCCCTCATGGATGTGCTTCAAGATGCCCATGGTCAAATTCTTGAGGCTTTCTCTATCTCAGCCGGTTTGGACTATCCTGGTATCGGTCCAGAACACTCTCACTACCACGATATCAAACGTGCCAGCTATGTTCCTGTGACTGACGAGGAAGCCTTGGAAGGATTCAAACTCTTGTCTCGTGTGGAAGGGATTATCCCAGCCTTGGAATCAAGCCACGCCATTGCCTTTGCAGTGAAATTGGCCAAAGAACTCGGGCCAGACAAGTCTATGATTGTCTGCCTGTCCGGTCGTGGGGATAAGGATGTAGTCCAAGTCAAAGACCGCTTGGAAGCAGATGCAGCAAAGAAGGGAGAAGCCCATGTCTAAGACACTAACAGAAAAATTGAACGCTATCAAAGCAGCAGGAAAAGGAATTTTCGTTCCCTATATCATGGCTGGGGACCATGAGAAAGGATTAGATGGTCTTGGTGAAACAATCCACTTTTTAGAAGATTTGGGTGTTTCAGCTATTGAAGTGGGCATTCCCTTTTCAGACCCTGTTGCAGATGGACCTGTGATCGAAGAAGCAGGCTTGCGCAGTCTAGCTCACGGAACTTCTACCCAGGCTTTGGTTGAAACCTTGAAAACCATTCAAACAGAAGTTCCGCTTGTCATCATGACCTACTTCAATCCCCTCTTTCAGTACGGTGTGGAGAAATTTGTCAAAGATCTGGCATATACAGCAGTTAAGGGCTTGATTATCCCAGACCTGCCTCATGAGCATGCCAACTTTGTGGAGCCTTTTTTGGCAGATACAGACATTGCCTTGATTCCCCTAGTTAGTTTGACGACAGGACTCGACCGTCAAAAAGAGTTGATCAAGGGAGCAGAAGGCTTCGTCTATGCCGTTGCCATCAATGGGGTAACAGGAAAATCAGGAAATTACCGTGCAGACTTGGACAAGCACCTGGCGCAATTGCATCAAGTAGCTGACATCCCAGTCTTGACAGGATTTGGTGTGTCTAGCCAGGCTGATGTGGAACGTTTCAATGCGGTGTCAGATGGCGTTATCGTCGGTTCGAAAATTGTAAAAGCTCTCCACCAAGGAGAGCCAATTGAGGACTTTATCAAACAAGCAGTAGCTTACCAAAAATAATCAAACAAACAGCAAGTAAGAGGAAAGGCACAAAAGGAAGTCTTTCCTTTTTCTTTTGAGGGTATAAGTTCATGAATGACAGTTGAATATTAGTTTGGGTATTGCTTATGAATGGTATCTATATAGTTGGTGAAATGTTTTAGGAAATGCTTAGGAGATATAACAGTGATGTATTTTCCAAAAGCAAGCAAGGTATTGTATCCCCAATCATTGTCGTTTAACGGATAAATAATCTCGTAAATATCGCTATTAATAGGTTTTATGGCATTATAGCCTAAGAGTTCCACAAATCGATCAAGAACAATTTTCTGGACATGCAGGATGACAGGTACTTTGTTTTCATTCATCCATGTACCACCATCATAGGGAAGTGGTGTAAAATGTCTTTTTGAAAAAGTATCAGAGAGAGTAAGTTCACTAATTCTAGCAACTTTAAAAACAGAAAAACGCGCTTTATCAGTATCGTAGGCATCCATATACCAACTTCGGTCCTTATAGACAATACGGTAAGGCTCACAATTTTTTTGACTCACCAGTCCTTGTGAATTAATATAGGAAAATTTTATTTTTACTCTACCTCTGATAGCTTCCAATAACTTAAAAATCAAAGTTCGTATTTCCAAGTTCCCTTGAGATAGAGACAAATCAATTTCGAAATCAGAGTATGTATTGGTAGCATTTAATTTCAATATAGCATTGAAAGTAGAGGTATCTTCCAATACTTGATAGCGACTTTTTAAACCGGATTCGATTGAAAGTCGTTCGGATTGAGTCAAGGGAGGTTTATCAGTTTGAAAGTCTTCCATAAGAAAAATTCCTCCGTTTTTTCCTTTCATTACATAGAGAGGAATGCCTGCAAGAGATAAATCATCAATATCTCTCATAATAGTTCGGGTACTGACTTTAAAAAGTTCTGATAGTTCTTTAGCTGTTGTTTTTCGTTGATTTACTAAATGAGAAATGATTCCCATTTGACGGTCGATTTTCATAATTTTCTCCTTAAATATGACAGATAGTTGTCATATTACTTTTGTTATGATTATACCATAAAGAAAGGAGTTCATATAATGAAACATCAAACTAAACCATCGTTTACCTTAGTTGGCAAGAGTATTTTGATAGAAGGAACTACAGTTCATGAACATCACTATTCTAAAGAGAAAACGGCATTCTATACTCAGTTATTTAAAGAAGGAATGCTAGGAAAATTGATGCCCCATTCTCTAGATAAAAGAGGCTATGCTTTGATAGTTCCTCATAAAGATGGTATACAATACTACGCAGGAGTTGCGGCAAATAATGCTGTGGCAGGTTACGAAAGCATTCTTGTCCCAGAGAAAGATTATTTAGTAAGCTCAGCCAGTGGTGATAAATCAAGACTCTTGTTTGATAAATTGGAGGATAACTTTTTTGAGGGAGAATATAGTTCGCTTTACAATGATGGAATTATCTTAGAAATACTTTTAAACGGTAATCCCATGGATGCAGAAGTTGAGCTTTGGGTTCCCAATTCAACAAACTAATAAGAACTGATAGAAAATTATTATAGTTGCAGCAAGTAAGAGGAAAGGCACAAAAGGAAGTCTTTCCTTTTTCTTTTGCAGGAGAAAGGCTAAAATCCCTGCCGCAGAAGCGAACTGAATCAAGATGAGTAATTCTGTCACACTAAAAACGAGAGCATAAGAAGCCAGAAAGAGAAAATCCCCTGCTCCCATGCGGATATCGATAAAATGAGCCAAAATTCCAAGGATAAGAAAGAAGACCATAACCAGATTCCAGCCAGAGCAGGCCATGAGGATGAGGTGGAAAGTCAGCCAAACTAGCAAGGGATATTCCTGATGGCGAAAGTCGTAGATGCCCAAGGTCAAGCCAGCAGTGATTAGGATGGCTTGACCCAAGGAAATCCAGCCCCAAGACCAAGCTAGAAAAAGTAACCCCAAGCCCAATTCAAAAAGGGAATACCAGAATGGATAGCGAGCCTTGCAGTAGCGACAGCGAAAGCGATTGAAGAGCTGAGAGAGGATAGGAATCAAATCTAAGGGACGCAAGCGAGTCTGACAGGAATCGCAGTGACTAGACGGTCGGATAATGGATTGCTCAGGGAAACGGTCAATGACCAAACCGAGAAAGGAAGCGAGAATGCTCCCGACAAGAAAAAAATAAAGATCAATCATACTTATCTATTCGTAAAAAATAAGAGAAGTAGTATAATAAAGAAACATTGATAAGATAGATGGTGAGGTCAAGATGATGATTCGTTTTGAAGAAAATGTGAGCATAGAAAACGCTCAGCTCTTATGCCACTGGTCCAACTCCCTTGGCAAATCCTTTCAAGAACAATGGATGGGAACAATGATTCCTTTTCCCTTAACAATTCAAATCTTGCAAGATTTGGAAGGAATCTTTTCAATCTTTGATGGACAAGAGTTTGTGGGGCTTATCCAGAAAATCAGGCTAGAAGAAAAAAATCTTCATATCGGGAGATTTTTTATCAATCCCCAGAAACAGAGACAGGGCTTAGGTAGCCAGGCTTTAAGGAATTTTGTTAGTTTGGCCTTTGAAAATGAAGACATAGACACTATTTCTCTAAATGTCTACGAGGAAAATCAAACAGCTTACAATCTTTACCAAAAAGCAGGATTTGAAATCGTTCGAATGGTTGAAGTACCTATACGAAAATACATCATGAAAAAGGGCAGATAACAGTCACGGGGGACTAGAGTCCCAAGGATTTTTAAGGAAAAGGAAGTTCTCTTTCAAAGTTAGAAACAAGACTTCTATGATTTCTTAGATAGAGGAGATAAAAATGTCGAGATGTAGAAAAATACGAATCTTGCTCGTTTCTGTACTTGCCTTAGTTGTTGGTATCAATCTTTATTTTCAGTATCAAAGCCACCAAGAACGGTTCCAACTAAAGGCTTCCTTTGAAGAATAGGACAATATAGCTGTCTTACAACATTTAATGGATTCAGGAAAATATGCGTTTGACATCCGTAAAGCGGGCTATGTCGTTCCTCCCGACGGTGCTATCCGCTTGGATGGAGGAATTGACTCCATAGGGATAAAAGGAGACATCGATTTGAAAATGTTGAATCCTAGTAGGGATGAAGTCTCGGTTTTATTTGAAACAATGGTAAATGAGGAAAAAATAAATGCCTACTATATTTTAGATAATCAATTAACCCTAAAACGTAGTTACTATTCTCATATTAGTAATCAGAAAAAAGAAAGTGTGAACATCTCGCAAGCCGAAGAAGAACGCTTGTTAAAGATTGTTCAAAAAGAATTGAAAGCTTTTCTAGATAAGATGTATCAGACTTTGTATGGTTGATGTTACTAGTGAGAAATGGATGCGAGACTTTGTGCAGAATGTCAACGATGATGAGAAAGGGGGGACAAGAATGTTTACAGAATGGCTCTTTATTGTCTCTTTACTGTTACTTTTACGTTTGTTTAAAAGTAGGCGCTCGCGAATAATTATAGGAGTGTTGTATAGTTTGCTGCTAGTTTGGTTTGTCTTTTCCGTTTTGAACTATGGCAAATACACTCTTCAACCAGGTCAATCCGTCAACTTAAGAGTAAATCCCAGAACACAAGATTTGGAATACTATTCACTCTTCATCTTGAAGAAAAACGATTCAAGCAGAATTAAATTAACTGGTTCTGGTGTTTGGAGTGAGAGAAATGGTGATGTATATTATGGAGTAGAGGAACAAAAAATTATAAAAAGCCATGGTTTCGACGAGGAGGATGAAGAACTTCCAAACAACCAAGTAGATATTTATTTAGAAAAAGATGGAGTTGTTGTGGGTTACCAAGGTGAGAAGGTGTTTGATGCCACCAATAACAAGCCCTACACGATCACCATTACCAATGTAGACAACCAACCAGCCCAATTTGAGGCTCAAGTGGTGGATAAATAAGCTAGTCTAGTAGTGTGCAAGCTTTTAAATTTTCTTTCTTTAAAAGGGAGATATTATTTTAAACAAGCAAAAAAGCCATGAAACCAGAGCTTTTCCTATTAAAAATTTCTTTTAACGAAAATTGGGAAGCGTGTTTAGAATCCGATCTACAAAAAAAGAGGACATTTACGGTCCTCTTTTTGACTACTATAATGAAAAGGTCAATTAACGTTTAGCCTTATTTTTCATCTTTGTGAAGCATGTTTTTAACACCTTCAATAGCGCCTTCGACAGCGTCTTTAGCATCTTCAGCAACTTCTTTTACTTTAGAAACAACTTTTTCAGCTGTTCCTTCTTTTTCCATTTTTTCATCGCCGATCATTTTGCCGACACCTTCTTTAATGGAACCTTTTGCTTGGTTTAATTTTTCTTCTGTTGACATGATTCTGCCTCCTTTAAATTGATTAATGTTGACAAGATGAATTAGTGTACGCGAGCATTTTCCTTTGTTTCGCCTTTAACGGCTTCAACACCTTCGCCTACTTTTTCTTGAACAGCAGCTACACCTGAACCGATACCAGATTTCACTTTTTCAAATTGTTCTGAAGCAAATTCTCCTGTTGAAGAAGCCACGTCAGTTACTCGGTCTTGGAGGCTAACTGAATCTGCTTCATGCTGTTCCTTCGTTTTGATATCAACAACATTCACATTGACTTCAACTACTTCTAGATCAGTCATTTTTGTAACTTGTGATACGACAACATCTTTGATTTCTTTGTACAAAGCAGGAACATTCTTTTGGTATTCAACAACAATGTTCAAGTCAACTGCAACTTGTTCTTTCCCAACTTCAACATTGACACCATGAGTGACATTATCTGTATTGATAATTTTTTCTGTTAGATTAGAGAAGAATCCTCCATCAACATCCAAAAGTCCAGGCACTTTTTCAAGTGAAAGGCCAATGATTTTTTGGATGACTTTATCCTCATAAGTGAGTTCCCCTTTAACATCTTGAGAAACAACAGCAACATCTTTTTTTTCTACATTTTTATCTACGTTTGACATACGAGACTCCTTTATTTATTTAAATATTTTTCCTTAACATAGTATCCAGCAAATGCTCCTAGGGCTCCACAAATTAGTACAAATAGTGTTTTGAAAAAGCCAAAGGATAAGATAAAGCAAGCGAGAATGACACCTACTAAACCTGCAATAATTGGATACTGATATTTTTTAAACCATTCCATTTTTACTTCCTTACTTTACACGACTAACAGTCTTTTTGGTCGTTTTTCGAGGTTCATACTCTTTCACTTTAACTTCAAGTTTCACCTCACGTTCAATACCAAAGAACTGCTTTAATCCATGAGTTATTTCATTCTGAATGACTAGACATCGATTTGAGATGTTGTCTGAAGGAAGAATTTTACCTTCTACAGTAACGAAACATTTATTTTTGCGGCTATTTACATGGACCGTTGGTTCTTTCATCAACTGATGATCAATGACCAAACATCGAACAAAGCCTTCGATAGCTGAATTTTTTAGTTTTAATGTATCTTCTTGAGTTTCTAATTGAATCTCTAAATACTGTTTAGGATAGAAGAGTATTACTAACATTGAAATTAAAACTAAAACAGATAGGACAAGTGTCCCCCAAAAGACATATCTAGCAATCAGGAATTCAGCGTAGAGTTCTCTCCAACTGAATAAGTGGATATCTAAATCACTGACCTGATGATAATCTATGAGAATAGGAAGGAAAATAGTCAAGATTAAGATACAGAAAATAAGTAACAATATTTTCTTTGATTTTGACATATTAAATCCTTTCAAATGAAAAGCTTTAAACCATAATTTTACCCGTCTACAGTATTCAAAATTATGGCTTATCACTTTTAATGTTCTATTAGGTAATGCTTATTTTTTACCAAATAGAAATGAAACGACTGCAACAACAATCACTGCACCTACGATTGACGGAATAATAGCCATTCCAGCCAATGAAGGTCCCCAGCTTCCTAGAAGTGATTGCCCTACAGATGAACCGATAAGACCTGCAAAGATATTTGCAATCAATCCCATTGAACCACCTTTTTTAGTGATTGCACCTGCGGCGAGACCAATAAGACCTCCAACAATAATGGACCACAACATAGTGTATCCTCCTTTTCTATTTCTAAATCAAAGAATCAATTTCAGAAAATCAATTTCTTTGATTTCATTTATTATATAACATTTAAATATGGAAGGGTAATAATTTGTCTCAAACTACGTATTATAAAAATACACCATAGGTACAAATAAATAAGAAAATCTTGCTGTTACTGAGTTTCTAATTGATTAGACTAGTCTTTTGATGACAAGCAAAAGTCGTTTTAAGAGGATAAATGCACTCTATATGGTATAATTGCATGAAGATTGATAGGCAATCGTTTAGTTTATTATAAAGAGAGAAAAGCTATTCATGAGAGATTTATTATCGAAAAAAAGTCACAGACAATTAGAATTATTAGAATTACTGTTTGAAAACAAACGCTGGTTTCATATTTCAGAACTAGCAGAATTATTGCACTGTACAGAACGTTCTGTAAAAAATGACTTGTCCCATGTCAGGTCTTCTTTTCCTGACTTGATATTTCATTCCTCAACAAACGGCATCCGTATCATTAATACCGATGATAGTGATATTGAGATGGTCTATCATCATTTTTTTAAGCATTCAACCCACTTTTCAATTTTAGAATTTATCTTCTTTAATGAAGGATGTGATACTGATAGTATTTGCAAAGAGTTTTATATCAGTTCTTCCTCTCTTTACCGTATCATCAGTCATATTAATAAAATTATTAAGAAGCAATATCGTTTTGAAATTAGCCTCAATCCAGTTCGAATCACTGGGAATGAGATCGATATCCGTTACTTTTTTGCCCAGTATTTTTCAGAGAAATATTATTTCCTTGAATGGCCCTTTGAAGATTTTTCTCAAGAACCCTTGTCTCAATTATTGGAATTTGTCTATAAAGCAACTTCTTTCCCGATGAATTTATCAACTCACAGAATGTTAAAATTACTTCTGGTTACAAATTTATATCGCATAAAGTTTGGTCATTTCATGGAAGTTGAGAAAGATTCTTTTAACAATCAATTGTTGGAATCGTTTATGCAGGCAGAAGGAATCAACGAGATTGTAGCGAGTTTTGATTCTGAATATCAGATCTCACTGAATAAAGAAGTGATCGGTCAACTATTTGTATCCTATTTTCAAAAAATGTTTTTCATAGATGAAGAATTATTCTTGAACTATGCAAAAACTGACAGTTATGTAAAGAAATCATATCATTTGTTGGGAGAGTTAGTTGATCAGGTATCAAGAGAGTATAATATTAAAGTAGACAATAAGGACAATCTTATTTGGCATCTGCATAATACGGCACATCTTCATCGCCAGGAATTATCGACAGAGTTTATCCTATTTGATCAAAAAGGCAATACAATCAAGAACTTTCAAAATATTTTTCCTCGATTTGTTTCAAAGGTGAAGGAAGGAATGGAACATTATCTAGAGGCTTTGGATATGGATTGTAATTCAATGAAGGTCAATCATTTGACCTATACTTTTATCACCCATAGCAAACACTTAGTTCTAAATCTTTTACAAAATCAACCTAAATTAAAGGTTTTAGTCATGAGCAATTTTGATCAGTATCATGCAAAATCCGTTGCAGAGACACTTTCTTATTATTGCAGCAACAATTTTGAACTGGAAGTTTGGACTGAATTAGAATTATCAAAGGAATCTTTAGAAGAATCGCCTTATGATATCATCATTTCTAATTTTATTATTCCACCTATTGAAAATAAGAGACTGATCTATTCCAATAATGTCAATACAGTCGCTCTCATCTCTTTGCTTAACGCAATGATGTTTATTCGATTAGATTAGTGAGTGAAAGAAGACTCCATCCATCTCTAGGGTAGATTTCCTATAGATAGGTGGAGTCTTTTTGAATATTAAAAAAGCTTCATATGATTTATCATCAGAATTGAAAAATACTCATTAAATAGAATCATATGAAACAGTTCATTTTTATCATTAGCAGAGTTACTAGTTCCATTCATTTGTATGCTAGTCAATGACGAAGAGGTCCTCATTACTTGTAACCTCGGTGACATAGTATGCTAGGCATGACAAACCTTGCTGAAGTTTGGTTAGCCTTTTTTCGGAACACTTATTCATTGCCAAGTGACGAATTGATTTTTTGTAGTAATATATGACATTGTGTTTTCCTTTTTATTTTTTAAAGCTGAGGACTGTTTTTCCACGTGAGCGACCATTAGCGACTTTGTCTAAGGCGCTATTTACCTCTTCAAATGGATAAACTGTATCGATAGAGGGTTTGATTTCTAATTTACTAAAGAGGTCAGCTACCTCTTGTAATTGAGCGCCATTGCTTTCTACAAAGATAAAATGATAGTGGACATTATATTTTTCCGCCATTTTATCAAATTTGCGACCTGCTAAGCCAAGAATAATCTGTTTCCATTTTGGTAGATTCATGCGTTTGGCAAAGGCACCGTTTGGCAAGGCACGAAGTGAAACAAGATGACCACCTTTTTTCATGATAGACATTTGTTTTTCAGTTTCAGCTCCACCGAGAGTATCGAGGACATAATCCACCTGACTAATAGTTTTTGTATAATCCTCTGTTTTGTAATCGATAAATCTATCTGCTCCTAGTTTCAACACACGCTCAGCACTATCTCCAGAACCGTTGGTGATGACTTTCAAACCTTTGGCCTTGGCAATCGGAATGGCCATTCCACCGACACCTCCAGTACCACCAGAAATAAAGATCGTTTTCCCAGCTTGAGTGCCCATGAGGTCAAGAGCCTGCATGATAGTCAAGGCAGTAAGCGGAACAGCAGCAGCTTCCTCGTCTGATAGATAGTCTGGAACCTTGGCTAAGGCTTGGCTATCGACAGCTAGGTATTCTGCAAAGGCGCCGATATGATCAAGTGGCAGACGGCCAAAGACACGGTCTCCTATCTGAAAGTTGTCAACTTGCTTGCCAATGCTTTCAACGATCCCACCGACCTCGTTACCTGCAGTTTGAGGAAGTTTGTAAGGAACAATCATCTTGACCTCACCACGAGAGATCATGTTATCGAGAGGATTAACCCCGGCTGCGGTGACTTTCACCAAGACTTGTTTGTCTGTAATACTTGGTTTAGCGATTTCTGTGATGTTCAGTGTGATATTGTTTTTGTTATAAGTAGTGTGTTGTGCGGCTTTCATGTGATTTCTCTTTTCTTTTTCTATATGATTTTATACCTGTATCTGATACAAGTATATGTTATTTCCAGTAAAAACTGACTTGTTATCAAATCAGTTTCGGACTTGTTTAGCTTGTTTATATAGATTGTCAATGACATCTTCTAAAGTTTGATTTGCTAATTCCTTCTCTAATTGAGATTCGGCACTAGCGAAAAGCGGTGAAACTGCTCCTTGGATATGTTTTCCAACAGGGCAATCAGGATTGCTATTTTGATGAACAGGGAATAAACTAATGTGATTGATTTCTTGAGTAGCATAGTAGATCTCTAGTAAAGTCATTTTCTTTGGAGACTTACTGAGTTGATAACCTGTTTTTCCTTGCTGGGAATGAATCAAATCTGCATTTTTCAATAAGGCAATCACTTTTCGAATGTAACTAGCGTTAGTCCCAACACTAATAGCTAGTGCTTGAGAACTTAAGGTTTCCTTGCTTTCACTAATCATTGTTAAGATATGCAAAGCAACTGAGAATTTTGTATCCATATGAATCCCTCTCTTAATAAACTTGTATCAGATACAAGAACAAGTATAACATAAATTAAAAGAAAAGCAAGTCTTTTGTTTTAAATTTTAAAAAATTTTGAGTGCAATCAGATTAGAGCTGTCTGGGAAGGGTGTTCATAAAATTATACCGTTGATATCCATTAGTTGACCAAAAGTAGAACAGATACACAAAAAAGCCTAGTAAATCAAGGCTTTTTCCTGTTGTATTTAGATGCCCCCTACAGGGATTTGGAAAGGACTTTCATATTGAGAGCAATTAAAAATATTGAAATATAAGTGATTTTAGGTATTTTCAATGTCATGATTTAAAAATGGGACAAAAGTGGGGCAAAAACCATACAGATTCTAAACTGTATGGTTCTTTTTTTATCTAACCAAGAAAGGTTAAAACTTATTAAAACAAATGCAATCAACTGTTGAAAACTTTTTAGTCCGTGTAATATAAAAACAAGTAAAAAGTTGAACTATAGGGAATATTGTGTCATAATAGGCAATAGATGAATAATTAATAGATTGGAAATAATGCTTTCTTACCTTAACAAGTTGAATTGGTTATACATTTTTTCGTCGCAATTGTGTCTATCTCTCGAGTTTAGCTAGTTTTTATAAGCTCTGGTTTCTAATCAATATAACAAATTTTAGAAGTGCATAAGACAAGATGGTGACATTACTACAGTCATTTCTAGTCACCATATGTTGCTGGCACAGGCTGTTTGTAGTGTTGGCTATTTACTAGTCAGTTTAATCGGAGTGTTTAATTTTTATTGTTGAAAGGTTTTTATATGGCGAAAATTCTATCTTTAGGTCTGACAGGTAAGAAATTACTTGCTCAGGGGTTCTTGTTTGTTCTGCTAGGTCTCATCTTGATGGTCACGGGGACTTGGTTGCCAGTAAAGGTTATTCGACTGGTTCTGTTTTTAGCTTGGATAGCAACGGTCTTAGATTTAGTATTACGTATTTTCAAAAAAAGTCAGTCAACGGACACCTTGGGAGTTGCACTGGTTAAATTGTTAGTGCTGGGATATTTGCTTGGCTCCAATCTTGCGACGGATGTGCCGATTTATATTTTGGCTCTTGTGATTGGAGTTTATCAGATTTTTCATGCTAGTATTAACCTTGTCACCTATGTTCTCTACCGCAAAAACAAAATTCGACCTCGTTTTCGTCTCTTACTAGATGGACTCGTACTAGTTTTTCTTGGTGGGACTAGTCTTTTGTCCTCTACAGGAAATTCTGTCTTTCAACTCTTTGTATTAGGGGCTTATTTTTTCCTTTATGGTGTGTCCAATATCCGTGATGGTTTCTTGTTTGAGGAGGAAATTGGGAAAAACCATCTCAAACGTCGTGTAAGAATGAGCTTACCTATTGTCCTAGCCGCTCTCATCCCTGCAAGAACTTTAGCAAAAATCAACAAATTCATGCAGGAAAATGCTGATGAGAGAGAGGATATCCATCTTGGAATGGTGAAGTCTGGTAAGACAGCGGAGCTTGAAATTTTTGTTCATACAGCTGAGACCTCTCTGTTTTCGGCAATTGGTCATGTGGATATCTGCTATCAGGGCCGTGTTATTTCTTATGGCAACTATGATCCGTCTTCTGAGACCTTATTTGGCATGGTAGGAGATGGTGTCTTATATTTCTGTGATCGTGACAAGTACATTGACCTATGTAAACGTGAGAGTCAAAAAACGCTTTTTGGTTATGGGATAGATTTGACGCCTGAAATGGAAAAAGCAGTTCAGAAAAAGTTGGCTGAATTGAAACAACTGACGATTCCATGGGAGCCAAGTGCAGATAAAATCATGACAGGTGATGGTAAGGAAGACTACACCTACGCTTATAAAATCAGACACGAGACAGATGGGGAACTTTATAAATTTATCAAATCTAAGTTTAAATCCTACTTTGTCTTATCTACAAACTGTGTGCTCTTGGCTGATACCATAGTCGGTCAGGCTGGCACCGATATCCTCTCACCCAAAGGATTTATCGCTCCAGGAACTTACCAAGCCTACCTTGATCGAGAGTTTGAAAAACCAAATAGTATAGTCGTATCTAAACATGTTTATTAAGGAAAATTTATGAACTTAGTTAAAAAATATACTCCGTTAATCCTTTTTATAGGGCTGGTTGCTCTTGTAATTCTGAATGCATCGAGCTTTATATCAGGAGCAATCTCTCTCTTTGATGTAATATCAACCTTGATTTATGGTGCTGTTATTGCTTTTGTGCTTAATGTTCCTATGAAAAAAATTGAACAGTACTTAGTTAAATTGAAGGTAAAGGCAGAGTTGCGTCGTCCGATTGCCATGGTACTTGTTTTCCTAGCTCTTATCTTAATCGTGATTGCTCTTTTGGTTTTGGTGCTGCCAACCCTAGCCCAGACTATTAGTCAGCTGGGAACAGTCCTTTCAACAGTCCTTACTCAACTTGGGAAATTGCTAGGCAGCTCGGAATTTGTAACCAAAGACATGTTGTCAACTATCGTATCAGGCATACAGGGACAATCTAGTTCTATTAGCCAAGCTTTGATAGGTTTTTTATCAGGTCTGACTAGTAATATCGGCAATATTTTTTCAAGTTTGATGAATGCCTTTTTGATTATAGTCTTCACCTTTTTATTTTTATCCAGTAAGGAACATTTGGCAGCGATGACGAGTCGACTTCTAAAAGTTTTTCTTCCAGAGAAGGTGGTGATAAAGTTGACTTACATTGGACAAGTAGCACTAGAGACTTATGACCAATTTTTGATGAGTCAGCTGATTGAAGCAGTTATCATAGGAGTTATGATAGCGGTTGGTTACAGCGTGTTTGGGATACCCTATGGAGTAATGACAGGTATCTTTGCAGGAGTGCTATCGTTCATTCCTTATGTAGGGCCTATGATTGCTTGTGTTGTGGGAGCGATTTTTATCTTCACAGTGAGTCCTACTCAAGCCTTACTTTCTCTTCTTCTATATCAAGTTATACAGCTGATTGAAGGAAACCTTATTTATCCTAGAGTTGTAGGTCAGTCTATTGGTTTGCCAGCTATTTTCACGCTTGCGGCTGCTAGTATTGGAGGGAATCTTTTCGGACTACTTGGAATGATATTCTTTACCCCCGTATTTGCTGTTATCTATCGACTGGTTAAAGAATTTGTCGTTGCAAAGGAAAATCAGGTAGATTAAGAAAAACTAAATTTAATAAGATATACTGAGAAGAGAGTGAGAGATTCTCTTCTCTTTTATTTTTAAATACTTTTCTACAAAAAGCTATTAGACGTTAAAAAAAGCCTTGGTTTCAAGGCTTATTTCTGTTGATTTAGATGTGCCCCCTGCAGGGCTCGAACCTGCGCCCCATAGCTTAAGAGTCTACTGCTCTACCAACTGAGCTAAGGAGGCAACAGAAAAAGCTGAGAATGTAACTTCCCAGCTATTTTAATATGCCCAAAATGGCAGCTAGATTATTTACGAAAGGCATCAAGGATATAGGTGAAACCAACAATTAAAAATGCAAAGGCAACGACATAAACGACAAAGACACTTGTAGCTACTGGATTGAACAAAATCACTAGACCTAGTAAAAATGCAAGCAACGCTAT
The DNA here is from genome assembly GCA_963533485.1 of uncultured Streptococcus sp. GTDB lineage: Bacteria > Bacillota > Bacilli > Lactobacillales > Streptococcaceae > Streptococcus. Next base: position 8,987 of record CAUSPE010000012.1, on the reverse strand, counting down.
CCACATGATATGGTTGCCAATAATAGGGAAAATCAATCCCAGACGATTGCCTTTAAAGAAAGCTATAATGGCTTCTACAATTAACCAAATTCCTAAAATAGTTGGAATGACAACTGGCAGCGTCACAAAGCCATAGGCAACGAGGTAAAGAGCTAAGAGAAGATTAACAATCCCTTGGAAAAGATGAGCTGGTGAGCGAAGCTCTTTTGGTACAGAGAAATAGCCTAAAATAGCTGCTATAGAAGAAACCAGTAAACCAAATGCAATCCACCAGCTGTAAGCAACAAGATTAGCTACTGGGTTTGTAAATAGGAAAAGTCCTAAAAGGACAAAAACAACTCCTGCAAGGAATAGCAGTAAACGATTAGAAAATTTCATTTCAATACCCCCTACATAGTATAGTATAGTTTGATAATAAAAATATTATACACCTTTTTAGAGGAAATGTCAATAAACTAAATGGAAAATTTGGAAGTTTCAGTCTGATTCATGAAAAGAAAATCAGTTTTTATTATTTTGAAAATAAAAAGAGAAGATAAAATTTGTCTTCTCTACATGAAAATATTGTATGGCATCAAAGCAAAAGTAACTGGCTTTACACTATTTGTTAAGATGTAATTTGGTTCAAAAAGAAAAGATAGATTTAAAAGTGGGGCAAATGATGAGGCAAATCAGTTATAGATAAGCAAAAAAGCCTTGGTTATCAAGGCTTGTCCTGTTGTATTTAGATGCCCCCTACAGGGATCGAACCTGTGACCCACGGATTAAGAGTCCGCTGCTCTGCCAGCTGAGCTAAGGAGGCAAAGAAAAAAGCTGTATTGGTGCCGAAACTTCACGGTTTGTATTGAACCCGCGCAATTAAGCAGGTGGGCAACTCGCTCTAACTGAAGCTGTTTCCGTGTGAGACGGCCTACATGCTGTTAGAAGACTTTTGTTTCCCTAATAATACAAAAAATAGTCGGTCAACACTTAAGTGTGAAGTCGTACACCACAGCGTTTCTATATTTATATGATACCACTTTTTTTAAAAAATTCAAGAGGAAAATTTATTTTTTTTGAAAAGGATTTCACAAGTTTCTTAATTTATCAATGGTTTCCTTACGTTGGGCTAAGGCCCGTTCGTACTTGCCAGTTTCCTCTGGTGAAAAGTAGCTATGATTGCGAATCTTTTCTGGCAAGTAGTCTTGTTTGACCCAGTGTCCAGGATAGTTGTGTGGATAGAGATAGTTTTGAGCGTTGCCCAATTCCTTGCTACCACTATAATGTCCATCACGCAGATGTCGTGGAATGGGCAAATGCCCTGATGTTTTGAGGTCAGCAAGAGCCTTGTCCATAGCCACATAGGCTGAGTTGGATTTTGGAGAAAGGGCCAAATCAATCACGATATTGGCAATGAGAATGCGAGCTTCTGGGAAACCAATTCTTTGTGCAGCATCTAGAGCAGTTACGGTATGAATCTGGGCTTCAGGATTGGCCAAACCAATATCCTCATAGGCAATCACAGTCAAACGACGAGCGAGACTAGGCAGATCCCCAGCTTCAATCAAGCGGGCTGCGTAATGAAGACTGGCATCCACATCCGAGCCGCGGATGGACTTTTGCAGGGCTGAGAGGACATCATAGTGGCCATCCCCATCCTTGTCCATAGTTATATAGCTCCTTTGCAGACTGTTCTCCATGATATCAAGAGTGATATGGCGGATGCCCTTATCATTTTCAGGGGTAGAGAGAACGGCTAAGTCTAGTGAATTAAAGGCAGAACGCAGGTCTCCATTTGTAGAGGTCGCGATGAAATCCAGTGCATCCTCATCTAATTCAACTGGGAAATCAAAGCCACGTTCAGGGTCAGATAGAGCTATCTGAATCGCTCCTTTGACATCTTGATTGGACAAGGGTTCTAACTCAAAAATCTGAACACGGCTACGAATGGCTGGAGTGACTGAAAAGAAGGGATTTTCAGTCGTCGCCCCAATCATGATAACCAGACCACTTTCCAAGAGTGGCAGAAGAAAGTCTTGCTTGGTTTTATCCAGACGATGAATCTCGTCCAATAACAGGACTAGTCCTCCAGAGAATTTAGCCTCTTCAGCGATTTCTTGGAGACGTTTTTTGCTATCAACAGTGGCATTGAAGGTCCGAAAGGCATACTTGGTCGTTCCAGCGATGGCAGAGGCGATACTGGTCTTTCCGATACCCGGAGGTCCGTAGAGAATCATGGAGGACAGGCGGTTGGCCTCCACCATGCGGCGGATGATTTTTCCTGATCCGACCAGATGATCCTGACCGATGACCTGGTCGATGGTTTTTGGGCGCATGCGAAGCGCGAGATTGTCTGGCATAGCAGTCCTTTCTAACATGGATTTTCTGATGTATATGTGGTAAGATGGTAGTATCTATTTTAGCATAATTCCGAGTAATCGGGGCGATTTAAGAGTCGCATAGAAAGAGGACAAAATGGCAACATACGGATTTTTAGATGTTTTAGAGGAAGAGTTGGAGAAGAATTTTCCTTTTGACTTTGAGATTAGCTGGGACAAGCGCAACCACGCGGTTGAAGTGAGTTTTTTATTGGAAGCACAAAATGCTGCGGGAGTAGAGATGCTGGACGAGGACGGAGAGGTCTCATCAGACGACATTCTCTTCGAGGAAGCAGTCCTTTTCTACAATCCTGCCAAGTCAACAGTCAATGAGGAAGACTATTTGACAGCTATCCCTTACCTACCTAAAAAAGGTTTTTCTCGTGAGTTTTTAGCTTATTTTGCTCTATTCCTCAAAGACACTGCAGAGGTTGGGCTAGATGCACTCATGGACTTTTTGGAAGACCCAGAAGCAGAAGAATTTGTCATGGAATGGAACCAAGAAGTCTTTGAAGAAGGAAAAGTTGGCTTGGAGGAAGGGGAGTTTTATCCTTATCCGAGATACTAGGCAGAAGATGAGCTCGCTTTTAGTAAATGTAAGGGGAGGAAAATCTTGACAACGGAAAAAAAATATATTGGTGCTTATAGCCGAGATGCTAGAGACTATTTCTCATTATTGCCTACAGAACGAGAAATAGTAGAACAGTTGCAGGCTATTTACAGAGAAGAAAAAGGGATTTTTGTCTTATGTGGTAGCAGAGGATCAGGAAAATCTACTCTGAAAAATATTTCTTTGGAATTTGTTAGATATCATAGAGGTGCTAAAGATGACAAAGAAATTCTTGTAGTGAATGTGTCTTTTTTTAGTGGCAATAAAGATTTTCATAGAGAAATTTTGATGCAACTTCCTAATGCTATTACCAGAAGAATGAACGATATTGAGCATGATATTGGTGATTTTGTTAATAATCATAGAAGGTATTATCCGACTCTAGAGCATAATGCTGAGGAAAAAGAAAAAAAGTACGATTGGTTAGAAGAAAATCAAATAAGAATAAATTTTTCAACAATACGTAGAAGACTGAAAAAAATTGAGGAAATATTCGAGATTACTTCAAATATTTATAATTTATGTAACGAGTTATCAAATCAAACTAGTAATTTATTTGAACAGTTTAATCTTTTAAATAAACAGCATAAATACCAAAACAGTAAGTTTCATCTGTTTCAAAAAAATAGAGTAGATATTTTAAATTTTCGAAAAAATATTGACGAACTGTATCAAAAGGTTGAGTATTTTGAAAGAAAAGCGAGCGAGCTAATAAAATTAGAGGAATTCTTGCTTATTTCTCACCAACAACTGCAATATTTCGATATAGAAATAACAAATACAAAAAGATATTTAGAATCAACTACTTCAGATATATCAGCCAATTCATCTATTGATTTAAGTGCTGGTATAGGAATAATAAAAACGGGATTGCAATTAAGAGGGAAAATTTCTTCAAGTAATAATGAAGAGTTGTCTCGGGAATTAAAAAGTATTGTTACTGAGGAATTAAAAGAGCGTCAGCTATTAAAGCTTTTAAAAAACATGTCTGAATACTTTAATATCACTTTTTCCATAGATGAATTAGATAAATGTAACAAAGCTACAATTATTGATATGATTGATAAAAATAAAAGGTTATTCTTTGATTGTAATGTTTCGACATTGCTAATTACAGATATATCCACTGCTATATCTTTATTGGAAAAATCAGATTATATTTCTGAGCCTAATATCATTGTTGTTCCTGACTTAGGTATTTTGGATTATATTCACAGGATTAATAATAAAGGGCTACCCCTAAGTTATAATTTTATTACTATTCTAGATTCCTATTTCGTGAATAGAATGAATAATAGGGAGTTAAATTATGGTAGAAAATATGAGAAAAGAACTTATTATTCCAAGGGATTTGAACTTTACAAGTTTATGAATTCGACTCTTTACAAAGGTATAAATGAACTTTATAAACCGATGATATTGAAATTTTATTGGGAATTAATTGACTTACTGGATTTTGTCGGGGAATTATCTAAAGAAGAATATGAACAGTTTGAGAATAGTTTTCTTAATAATAATGACTTGCATTCTTTAAAAATTAAGTTTATACTGCGTAAAATAATAGATCAATTAACGACACAATCTTTTGATTACTCTTTTACTCTCAAAGATAATCGAAGTTGGTATGGACATACTAAATCACTGACTGAGTTTAATAATAAGAAATCCTATATTCGCGAATTTTTGCGGCAAATGGCTTCAAAACCAACGATACTTTCAGATGAGACTGCTTTTTTAAAAATTAATCATATAGATTCTCAAACTGAGGAATTTTACTACTTTGACATAGAATTCTCAGATTATCTAAAAAAATTGGGTATTGATGATGAAAAGTTTAAAAATATCTTGTTGCAACTATCTGAACCAGGAAAAAAAGGTATATATGATGGAAGAACCTATCGTTTTGCAGAGGAATTTTATGATCCTTCTCAAGGAGTTGATGATGCACGAGCCATTGTAGAGAGAGAAAATACAGTTGGTGTCATTTTATTCTATCCACACGATTATTCGGAGAATGCTAATCCAAATCACCAGCCACTACGAAATGGTATTATTGTAACCGTAAATGATTTTGATGAGTTTATACTATATCCATACTTAGGTTATATTGGTCTACATTCTCACAAACCATCTTATCTCACAGAATTTAAAAAAGAATTGAGTGATCAAAATATCCTAGTTTACGAAGTAGAAGATGAAAATTTATGGAAAGGATGTTTCGAAAAAGATAATAAAGACCTCAAAGATAAAATTTTTGAAGTTTGTAACAGAGAAATAAAAAGATGGCTCAGTGATATGAAATATAGAGGCAACAGGTAACCATCTTGACTAAATCATTGATTTATATTGTCATGTTATTATATATCCTTATTATGAAAACTGGTTAGCAGAGTTGGAGAAAGAATTATCCGAAGGAGTCTGATATGGAAATAGAAATTTCTGATTTTACAGGTTGCAAAATTGCCCTCTTTTGTGAGGATAGGATTTTAACTATCTTGCGTGATGATAAGGCAAGCATTCCTTGGCCCAATATGTGGGAATTGCCAGGTGGCGGACGAGAAGGTGATGAAAGTCCTTTTGAGTGCGCGGCGCGTGAAGTTTACGAAGAACTAGGAATTCATCTGATTGAAGATTGCCTGCTTTGGAGTAAGGTGTACCCAAGTATGCTTTTTGAGGGGAAGGAATCCGTCTTTCTAGTGGGAAAGTTGACTCAGGAACAGTTTGACAAGATTGTCTTTGGTGATGAAGGGCAGGGATATAGACTGATGAGCATTGAGGAATTTCTTAGCTCAGATAATGTTGTGCCCCAGTTGCAGGATAGGGTGAGAGATTATTTGGAGGAAGAGTAACTACAAGATATGAGTAAATTAACATATAAGTCATATTCATGGGATAAAGAATTTGAAATCAAAGGTTATTTTTCTGAGGATAAATCAAAAGTAGTTGATCATGAAGCAAATAGTGGAATTTTGACATACTCACCAAACGAAATTATATTAGAAATTTTTGGTGAATTTTCTAGTAATGACGAAATAATTACTGATTTTGGGGACCCTATAGATAAAATTTATGGATTTGATTCTCATGGAAAGTTATTGATATTAGAATCTTACGGTAGTCCATTTGGAACAGAGAATATTCCAGGTTTCCCAATAAGAAAGTATAGAATCAAAAATTTTAAAATTTTTGATATTGATTATCAATTATTTCCAAATAAGAATAATTTCAAAGAGTTGATAGTTGAATTGATTGACGAATTGGAAGATACCAAAGTCCAGTATTATCAATTCTCTTTTGATCATATAGAAGATTGGATTGGCAAATCAATTGTAAGTGCGAAACGTGATCTCAAACAACGAAATTTTAATATTGCTGTCAACATTTCTGACTATCAATCTACGGAAATTTTGATAAAATCAGAAAATTTAAAGTTTGAAGATGTGGCTGGCTACACTTTTTCATATGATGCATTAAGCTTAGAACAATTTTATAAAATTCGTTTATCCTCTTCTAAAAATGAAAAGGTTTCTTTACAGAAATGCTATGAGGCTTCAAGAAGAATTAAGCAATTAGTTGAGATGTTGTCTAAAAAACCTTTGTCTTTTCTAACCATTGAATTTCTATGTAAAAAACGTCAGGATAACAACTGGCCTATAATTAAAGGGAAGTATTTTGTACAACATTCAAGAAAAAGCATTAAATGGGATAAGCATGAGCTACACAAAATTTCGCTTAATAAATTAGGCGACAATTTTGAAGCTATTATAAATAATTGGTTCGATAAAAGTGAGCAATTAGAATTTATTGTTCGAAGTTTTACAGCCAATTTGCATGGTGCTCCTTATCTTGAAGATAGTTTTATAGATTCTATTCGCAATTTAGAAGTATTTGCTAGAAATTTTCGAGGTGAACAACGAGTTGATATTTCTAAAGAAGAAGATATAAATAAACAAAGAGTTTTTGATTTTATTAATAAAAATATTGATGATTGTTTTAAAAAAGTCTTTAGAAATAGGTTGAAATATCAGAGACAGGATAGTGACTTGAGAAAGAAATTACTGGATTTATTTTCTAATGTTCTTGGAAAAATAGGGAAGAATAAACTTACTGAGGCCTCCATTTCTAGTATTGTTAAAAAGTTGTATGACAGTCGTAACTACTATATTCATGGAGATGAGAAATCAAAATATAAAAATCTAGTGACAGATTTCAATGAAATGTATGAACTTCGTACATTGTGTCAAGAGGTATTACGTTTCTACATATTTCAGGAACTTGGATTAGAATATGATGAGGAGTACTAATAAAATGGAAACATGGCAAGAGTTAAAAGTAACGGTTAAGCGTGAGGGAGAGGAATTGGTTTCCAACCTCTTGATTGAGTTAGGTGCCCAAGGTGTTGCGATCGAGGATAGTATGGACTATGTGGGAAATGTAGACCGATTTGGTGAGATTTTTCCTGAGGTGGAACAGCAAGAAGAAATCGTGGTGACAGCCTACTACCCTGATACGGTTGATGTGGCAGTTGTTGAGGAGGACTTGCAGGCTCGCTTGGCAGACTTGACGGATTTTATGGACTTGGGAGAGGTCAAGATGGGCACGACTGCCTTGGCTGAGGAAGACTGGGCAGACAACTGGAAGAAATATTACGAGCCAGCCCGCATTACTCATGACTTGACCATCGTACCGTCCTGGACAGACTATGAGGCGACTACGGGAGAAAAGATTATCAAGCTAGATCCTGGTATGGCCTTTGGAACTGGAACCCACCCGACGACCAAGATGAGCCTCTTTGCCTTGGAGCAGGTCCTTCGTGGTGGCGAAACAGTGCTAGATGTGGGGACAGGATCAGGTGTCCTTTCCATTGCTAGTTCACTTTTGGGTGCCAAGGAAATCTTCGCCTATGACCTGGATGACGTGGCTGTTCGTGTCGCTCAGGAAAATATTGAGCTCAACCTTGGCATGGAAAATATCCATGTAACGGCAGGAGATTTGCTTAAGGGTGTGGAGATTGAGGCAGATGTGATTGTGGCTAATATCTTGGCGGATATTCTCATTCATCTGACGGATGATGCTTATCGCTTGGTCAAGGATGAAGGCTACCTCATCATGAGTGGCATTATCAAGGACAAGTGGGACATGGTGCGCGAGTCGGCTGAGTCAGCTGGATTTTTCCTTGAAACCCACATGATTCAAGGGGAATGGAATGCCTGTGTCTTTAAGAAGACCAAGGATATTTCAGGTGTGATTGGAGGCTAGCATGCAACAGTATTTTGTCAAAGGCAGTCCTATCTCTCCTGTCACTATCGAGGACAAGGAAACCAGCAAGCATATGTTTCAGGTCATGCGCCTGAAAGAAGAGGATGAGGTGACCTTGGTCTTTGATGATGGCGTCAAGCGCTTGGCGCGCGTGCTGGATGTGGAAAATCGTCAGTTTGAGTTGGTTCAAGAATTAGCTGACAATGTAGAACTGCCCGTTCAAGTAACCATCGCATCTGGATTTCCCAAGGGAGACAAGCTGGAGTTTATTACTCAAAAAGTGACGGAACTAGGCGCTAGCCAAATCTGGGCCTTTCCTGCCGATTGGTCAGTTGCCAAATGGGACGGCAAGAAACTAGGCAAGAAAGTTGAAAAACTAGAAAAAATCGCCCTTGGAGCAGCTGAACAAAGCAAACGTAATATCGTTCCAAGCATCACACTTTTTGAGAAAAAAGCAGACTTTCTAGCCCAACTAGACCAGTTTGACTCTATCATAGTGGCCTATGAAGAATCAGCAAAAGAAGGAGAAGCCGCTGCACTCTTACAAGCAGTTACTGGTCTTGAAAAAGGAGCCAAATTGCTCTTTATCTTTGGCCCAGAAGGCGGTCTCTCACCTGCAGAAATTGAGGGTTTTGAAACTAAAGGAGCCGTCTTGGCAGGACTTGGTCCTCGCATTCTAAGAGCAGAAACAGCACCACTTTATGCTTTATCAGCCCTTAGTGTTTTAGTAGAATTAGAGAAATAAGAGGAAGAAAATGGAA
>CAUSPE010000011.1:0-48594 GCA_963533485.1 uncultured Streptococcus sp. | reverse complement strand
TAGGACTACGGCTATATTGGTCATGTTCACTAACTGGGTTATAGGGAATCAAGTTGACATATGACAATTTCTTGATGTTTTTGAGCAATTCCGCCAATTCCAAGGCTTGTTCTACACCATCGTTGACTTCATTGAGCATGATGTATTCAAAGGTTACACGACGATTGGTTGTTTCGATATAGTACTCAATAGCTGCAAAGAGCTTTTCTATCGGAAAGGCACGGTTAATCTTCATGATGCTTGAACGCAATTCATTGTTTGGTGCGTGAAGAGAAACAGCCAGATTGACCTGTACGCCTTCATTAGCAAAGTCACGAATTTTATGGGCCAAACCTGAAGTTGAAACAGTGATATGACGAGCACCGATAGACATTCCCTTGTCATCATTGATGGTACGAACAAAATTTAATACATTGTTGTAGTTATCAAATGGTTCACCAATTCCCATAACAACGATATGGCTGACACGTTCATCCTGGCCACGTTCATCAAAGTATTTCTGAACTAGCATGATCTGCGCTACGATTTCCCCGTTATTGAGGTCACGTTGCTTCTTGATCAAGCCTGATGCACAGAAGGTACAACCAATATTACAGCCAACCTGAGTGGTCACACAGACTGACAAACCGTAGTGTTGACGCATGAGTACTGTCTCAATCAACATGCCATCTGGCAACTCGAAAAGATACTTAACAGTACCGTCAGCTGACTCTTGTACAATCCGTTGTTTCAAAGGATTGACCACAAACTGGTCATTGAGCTTGGCAATCAAATCCTTGGAAAGGTTGGTCATTTCTTCAAATGACTGGACACGTTTACGGTAGAGCCATTCCCAGATTTGATCTGCACGGAATTTCTTTTCCCCTTGTTCTAATACCCATTCTTGCATGGTTTGACGTGTTAAACTATAAATAGAAGGTTTCATCTCTTCTCCTTATTCTCTATCTATTTCTGACGAATGACAAAATGGCGCTGTCCCTTGTCCTCTTTCTGAGACTTTTGGTCCTTATGACGACGTCTATTTCTCTTATCCGCATTTGGTTTTCTCTTGTTTTGCGAAGGTTTCTTGCCTCTTCTAGGAAGGTTTTCCTCCTCCTTTTTACGCATTTTCTTGTCAAATGAAGCCCGCTTAGGTGCTTGGTTTTCTAGAACAAAATAGGCACAACCATAACTACAGTACTCCAAAAGATAGTCCTGTAAGCGACTGATTTTTTCAATTTTTTCCTCTGTTCGATCGTCTTTGTAAAAACCACGTAGGCGGAGCTGTTCATTACTCCAGTCCCCCACGACATAATCAAACTTGGTCAACACTTCTGAGAAGCGTTGATTAAAGACTGTCACATCGAAGGCATCCTTGATATTTTCAACCAAGGTAAAAGCAATCCCTTCAGTCTCAACCTTATCCCCATTTACATGAAATTCTGGGCCAGGAAACTTGTTATAGTTGTATAATTCAGGTGCAATTTCTTTACGCATAGTCTTCCTTTTCCACGATTACTTAACACTCTATTTTACCATAATTTCTAGCAGTTAGCACGTTTCTCATAAAAATGAAAAAAGTCTGACGATTTTGTCAGACCAAAATAATATAACCTTAAAAAGAGAAGAACAATTCTTCCCTCCATATATCATATCATTATTTAGCAGCTGCGTACAATTCATCTACTTTGTTCCAGTTGATCACTGAGAAGAAAGCTTTGATGTAGTCAGGACGCACGTTGCGGTATTTCACGTAGTAAGCATGTTCCCAAACGTCCAAGCCCAAGATTGGTTTTTTACCTTCTGAGATTGGTGTGTCTTGGTTTGCTGTTGAAGTTACTTCAAGTTTTCCTTCTTTGTTGACAACCAACCAAGCCCATCCAGAACCGAAGCGAGTTGTAGCTGCTGCTGTAAAGGCTGCTTGGAACTCTTCAAATGAACCAAATGTTGCGTCGATTGCTGCTGCAAGTTCTGCTGATGGAGCTGTTTTCTCAGGAGTCATCAATTCCCAGAAAAGAGCGTGGTTCAAGTGTCCACCACCATTGTTGATAAGTGCTTGACGGATATCAGCTGGGATAGATTCTACATCAGCAAGCAAAGCTTCAAGATCTTCACCGATTTCAGGGTGTTTTTCAAGAGCTGCATTAGCATTGTTGACATAAGTTTGATGGTGTTTGTCATGGTGCAAGTGCATTGTTTCTGCATCGATGTATGGTTCCAAAGCGTCGTATGCGTATGGAAGGTCTGGTAAGATAATAGCCATCTGTAATACCTCTTTTTCTTTCTATATGAAAATGATAACGCAATCATCCTCTTTTTTCAAGTTTTTTGCTCAATTTGCCTCTGCCGCGATCTGCAAAAGTGCATTTTCAAACAGGTACCCTTTTTCATAGACACCTGTCTTAATCTGGTAGTCTGTTTCAATCAAATAAGAAATCGCTCGCTTGAGAAAACCCAAGGAAATCCCTCTCGAATCTCTCAGTGCAAACTTGATTTGATAAGGATTAGGATTTCGCCCCAAATAAGTTCCCAGACTGCTTACAATCTGCGATTCCGTCTGACCAGTCTCTGATAAAATCTTCACTTGGGTAAAGGTACGAAACTGTCCTAACATGACAGCTATGAGCTTGATCTCATCCTCCCCTTGCAAGGTCAAATCTCTAACCAGGTCACGGGCCAGGTCAATCTTCTTAGCTAAAATTAACTGAGTCAAATTAAAAATATTGTCCTGCAGGGTCTTTGGTATAGCCTCGACAATATCCTTCTCCTCTATCATGCCATCTGACTTATAAGACTGTAAAAAAAGGAGATTTTTCTGGATTTCACTAAATTGAAAACCAGACTTGATGAGTAGATTTTCAAAGGATTGCCCCACAAACTGCAGACCTTGTGTCTGGCTCCATTTTTGGAAATACTGGCGGAGTTCTTGTTCCTTAGGTTCAATAGCATCAAAGACAGTCGCATCTCGTTTGAGCAATTTGACCAGCCGTCTTTTACTATCTAACTTTCCTTCTGCAAAAATCAACAACTTTGTTGTTGGCGAAGGGTTATCAAGGTATGCCTCAAATGACTTGAGCTCATCATCTGTTAAAAAACGTTTCTTGGCTGTTGTAATATCGACAAAATGGTCTAATATCACGACTTTCTCATCTGCAAAGAAAGGGAGACTGACTAGCTCCAGTTCCACATCCTTATAGGCTACTTCTTTCATGTCAAAGTAGGCAAAATTAAGGTCGGCCGGATCATAGCCGATCTGTTTCAGCACCTGATCCTTCATAACTTCAAACTGACCCTGATCTGTCCCTGTAAATAGATTCAAGCTAGATAGATTTGATAAAGTCAACGTCTGACTGTCTTCAATGGCAAGCATCATCTCTCCTTTCTTCTGATTTTTTATTAAACTTAATCAATATAGCGCAATTTCCCACGGAAATCTTCTAGGCTCTCGTATCCTTTTTCCGCCATGATTGCTTTCAGTTCATTAGTAATGCGTTCAAAAGCACCTACGCCTTCTTTGTGAAGAGTAGTTCCTACTTGCACCATACTCGCACCGCAGAGGATGTGTTCAAAGGCATCACGACCTGTCAAGACGCCACCCGTTCCGATGATTTGGATTTGGGGATTTAAACGTTGGTAAAAGGCGTGCACATTCGCTAGAGCAGTCGGTTTGATATACTCTCCACCAATGCCACCAAAACCATTTTTAGGACGAATCACGACTGACTCGTCTTCTATGTAAAGACCGTTTCCGATAGAGTTAACACAGTTGACAAACTTAAGTGGATACTTGTTAAAAATAGCTGCCGCTTGATCAAAGTGGACAATATCAAAATATGGTGGCAACTTGATTCCAAGAGGTTTGGTAAAGTAGGCAAATACTTCTGCCAAGATACGGTCTGTTGTTTCAAAATCATAGGCAATCTGAGGTTTTCCTGGAACATTTGGGCAAGAAAGATTAAGCTCTGTCAGTCCCTTAAACTCGCTCTCTTGAACTTTTTTCAGGATGGTATGTGTTTCTTCTGGAGACATGCCAACTAGAGATAGGAAGAAAGTACGGTTTGGCTCTTTTTCCTGCAAGTCCAAAAGATAGTCCAGATAATAGTCTAAGCCGTTATTTGGCAAGCCCATAGAGTTGATAGAACCAAGTGGAACATCCTGATAACGTGGCTCAGGATTGCCCTGACGAAAGTCCAAGGTCGCTGTCTTCGTGACAAAAGTACCCGCTGCTGAGTTTTTGACCCCTTCTAGCTCTTCTATCGTCATACAAGCAACACCCGCTGCATTCATCAAGCAATTGTCAAACTCAAAGCCAGCTATTTGTGTTTTCGTTGATACCATGATTCTGATCCTCCAGATTCCTTTTATTTCTAATATTATACCATACTTTAAGATTTTCTCTTTGAGAAACTAATTTCTATATAAAACGTTCGGTTTTGTAAATTGAAAGAATTTTTAGAAAATTTCTGTTTTTTTCTTTACACTCAAAAAAAATTCTGCTATAATGGCTCATGTAATAAAATATAACAACAAAAAGGAGAACGATATGACATCTGCTAAAGAATATATCCAAAGCGTGTTTGCAACTGTAAAAGCTCGTAACGGGCACGAGGCTGAATTCCTCCAAGCTGTTGAAGAATTCTTCAACACTTTGGAACCTGTATTTGAAAAACACCCTGAGTATATCGAAGAAAATATCTTGGCACGTATCACTGAGCCTGAGCGCGTGATTTCTTTCCGTGTTCCTTGGGTTGACCGTGATGGAAAAGTCCAAGTCAACCGTGGTTACCGTGTTCAATTCAACTCAGCTGTTGGACCATATAAAGGCGGACTTCGTTTCCACCCAACTGTAAACCAAGGGATCTTGAAATTCCTCGGCTTCGAACAAATCTTTAAAAACGTCTTGACTGGACTTCCAATCGGTGGAGGTAAAGGGGGATCAGACTTCGATCCTAAAGGAAAGACTGATGCTGAAGTGATGCGCTTCTGCCAAAGCTTCATGACTGAATTGCAAAAATACATCGGACCATCACTTGACGTACCTGCTGGTGATATCGGTGTTGGTGGACGTGAAATTGGTTACCTTTACGGTCAATACAAACGCCTTAACCAATTTGATGCGGGTGTCTTGACTGGTAAACCTCTTGGATTTGGTGGTAGCTTGATTCGTCCAGAAGCAACTGGTTATGGTTTGGTTTACTACACTGAAGAAATGCTCAAAGCTAATGGTAACAGTTTTGCTGGTAAGAAAGTGGTTATTTCAGGTTCTGGTAACGTAGCTCAATATGCTCTTCAAAAAGCGACTGAACTCGGCGCTACTGTTATCTCTGTATCTGACTCAAACGGTTATGTCATCGACGAAAATGGTATTGACTTCGATCTTTTGGTTGATGTTAAAGAAAAACGCCGTGCTCGTTTGACTGAGTATGCAGCTGAGAAAGCAACTGCTACTTACCATGAAGGTTCTGTATGGACTTACGCTGGTAACTACGACATCGCTCTTCCATGTGCGACTCAAAACGAAATCAACGGTGAAGCAGCTAAACGTTTGGTTGCTCAAGGCGTTATCTGTGTATCTGAAGGTGCTAACATGCCTAGTGACCTTGATGCGATTAAAGTCTACAAAGAAAACGGAATCCTTTACGGACCTGCCAAAGCTGCCAACGCTGGTGGTGTAGCTGTATCAGCGCTTGAAATGAGCCAAAACAGCCTTCGCCTTTCATGGACTCGTGAAGAAGTTGATGGACGTCTCAAAGACATCATGACAAACATCTTCAATACAGCTAAAACAACTGCTGAAACATACGGACTTGGTACTGACTACCTTGCAGGAGCAAATATCGCTGCCTTCGAAAACGTAGCAAACGCTATGATTGCACAAGGTATTGTTTAATTAGTCGATACATCCTATCGGAGGACAAATGATGAACTTACGGCCAATGGAAGTAAGAGACAATCCAGCTGTAGCGCAGCTCATTCGAGCCAGCCTAGAAGAATTCGGGCTTGACAAACCAGGAACTGTCTACTTTGATTCTCATCTAGATCATTTGGCCGACTATTATCAACAGCAAGAGAGAGCAGCTTACTTTGTTCTGGAAGATGAAGGACAGCTGGTTGGCTGTGGTGGCTTTGCACCTGTGTCTGATAAGATTGCTGAATTACAAAAACTGTATGTCACTAAAAATAGCCGTGGCAAAGGTTATTCCAGCAGGTTGATAAAGCGGATATTCCAGGAAGCCCACTTAGCAGGTTATGAACAGCTTTATCTAGAAACCTCTACTGAACTGGCTACGGCTGTGGCCATCTATCGGCACTATGGTTTTACAGCACTACAACAACCACTTTCTAACGCTGCCGGCCACCCTGCTATGAATATCTGGATGATAAAATCCCTTTTATCAGATGAATAGATGGCAGTATACTCTGGTCGTCTCGAAGACATCATGACCAAGATCCTCAAAACAGCTAAAACAACTTTTAAAAATGTAGCCTAGGCTATGATAGTAAAGGTATTGTTTCAGCACTATCACACTAGAAGAAATCCGACTGCTTATAAAAGCAGCCGGATTTTTATATATCTAATTTTTCAAAAAATTTGCCTGCTGACTGCTTTTCATTTAGCTTCTCAAGCAGATCATTCTCCAGAAAAGGACTTAGTTCATCAAAATCTTGACAAACCTTAAAGACAGTTTCTCTGTCCAACTGGCCATAAGTTAGTTCGTAGTAGTCCTTATTATGATGCCAGTTCTGGTCATAGTTGACATCTGTCCGTTGATAGTAAACAATGTTTTGCTTCGGAGTCAGGTAAAGCTTCTGAGTTAGAATGCTTTTCCGATCTTTGGACAGCTTGCTCCGACTGAAAATTTTAACTCCTTGAAAAATCTTGCGCTCATGGATACCCTGATTTGTGACTTTTAATTCAACTCTTTTATAGTGCATATAGTTACCTCCAAAAATTACTTTCATTATATCAGACTCTGGCAGATTTTCAAGCAAAAGTGTCATTTCCAAAAATCTTTAGTCGCCTCTAAAATCTGTTCCGTTGGTGTCACAGTTGCTTCAATAATAGTTTTGCCAGTCATTTTCAGATAAGCTTGTATCAGATGATAGCCATAAGCATAGCCCGCAGCATAAGGCATTCCAACCGGTATTTGACCTTGAATCTCAGCAATTTCATCACCGTAGAGATAAGGAGCCATTTCCGCCATCCCTGTTAGCTGAAGCTGACTTGAGATGATGGGCTTAATCTCTTCTAACTGCTCTGGACTGGTTGAAGTAACCCAAGGCCCAATGAGATCTTTGCCATAGAGTTCAGCAGCAAAAGACTCTGCCAATCCTTCACTGACTACCCAGTCTGCTAGTGTCGTCTGCTGGTTCCATTTGATAAATTGGAAGCGGACATTGTGGTTGCACTCGTGGGCCAGAGCTGCCTGAATACGTGGCAAAGTATAGTCATTCGGTAGCAGACTAAGCATGAGGTAGCCTGGAATTCCACCATCTCCGCTGTAACCCTTATTGAGCTGTAGCATGAGCTTTTCTGGATTGCCTAACAAAATAGTAAAATGGTAATCCTCAACCTCTAAATCATAGCCAGCTTGCTCAAAAAGACCGATACTCCTCTTGATGGTATCTTGACAATTTTGCCAGAGTTGATCAGAGCTCAGAGAGTCGATAGCTGGTCTATCCTTTTCTGAGAGAGTTGAGGGTAACTGATTCATAAAGCCAAGTAGGAAAAGAGCATCAAATCCTCCAGGATACTTTGCTTTCAGAGGAATGTGTTGCGTTTGGTATTTGGTTGCAAAAGGTGCTATAATTTTAGCTCGAAAGCAACCTTCTCTCTTTTCTAAAGGTAGCTCGAGCATCTCTTGATAAACTTTATCTGAACGAATCATATTAATTTTCATAGTAATCTCCTTTCTTATCTACTATTAGTATAATCCCTTACCTAAGGTCAGAGTCAAGAAGAAAATCGAATTTCTATCAAGATTCTAGTAACTGTTAGAAAAAAGTACCCTAGAACTTTCGTATCAGACTATAATTTCAAGTAGGTTTACCCATTTTAAATCAAACCAAATATTTCACTAAAATACTATAAAACAGTAGAATTTACTGATTTTATCTAGCACCTTAAGAAGTAATAAATATAAATTATAATTTAAAACTCCTTTTCCAATTCTCTTTCAATCGCATTGCGCTTGCCATCTATTAGTTTATCCAAGTACCATAACAACTTAATGTAGTCTATATCAGTTTCAAATATCTCTTTAATTCTTTCTAGGAGTTCTTTTTCTAATTCCAACACCGGAACGTGACTACCAGTAAAAAAATGTGAATAGGGACTAAAATGTATCTCTTGGAATGACTTCTTGCCAAATCCTTTAGCTCTGAGAAGATTAAATAGTATTAGTTTTTGATTGCTGTTTTCTAAAAATTCTACACCTAGATTGACCAATCTAATTGCAAATTGCTCATTGTTTGTTTCCTCAAGCATTTCTAATATGATCTGACTGTCATTTTTTATAATATCTTCAAGCATATTGTTATAGTAGTAATATGGCCTATTTATTGCAAAGCTGATAAACTTTTTATAAATTTCTTTCTTATCTCTAAATCCATTTATAGTATGTAATACCATGTATCCTAAATTAGAGCTTCCCATTTTTAGCTCATCAATTTTCTTCAATACTTCTACCGCAAAATTAATATCATTTTCTCCTAATTTTTGAAAAAGCTTATAGGTGTGATCCTTACTGCTCCCTAAATTGATTAAATACTGAGACTTTAAATCGTTTTCTCCAATTAGATTTATTAATTTTGGCACCTCTTCTTCTCTTATAAAATCAGAAATAACAAAATTTGTATTCCCAGCTTTTTGTATTAACAACTCTTTTAATCTAGGATCTTTCAAAATCAATCTCTCAAAATTTAAAATTGTAAAATAATATGGTAAAGAATTAGCTTCTAGAATACTCTTTAATGTTTGTATATCTTCATTTTTAACATTTTCAATTTGTGTTAAATAAGCAAGTTGCCATTCATATTTTTCTGATTCTGGAGAGGAATCAATAACAGACCGCATTGAACTTTTCTCAATATTTTCTAAAAAACTAATTGGATTCCTAGTTACGAAATGATAGTTTGATTTAAACATTAAATTTAAAAATTCAATTTTTTTCTCATTTTCTAATTGAAAAAACATATTGAATAGTACTAGCTCAATGTTATTGTCATTCATAAATAAGCTATGTTTGAATTGATTTGCAAAATTGAAAATATTTTGCCAATTGTTTGAATATCTATATGCAATTTCTTGTAGTCTTATTTTAACATCATCTTTATGAATCCAGATATGATTATGATTGGTCAAATTATTATATATATCTTGTCTCTCTGAAATCATATAATCGTCAAACACACTCGGTAAGTTTTTTTCCACTTCAGCTTTATGTAAAGTATAAACTATTTGTTCTTCAATCATAGATAAATTTTTTATGTCTTCAAAAAATAATTCTCTAATGCTTCTCAAATCTCTATTAATAGTCATACGATGACTTTCTGAATAAATCAAAATTTTTCTTCTGTAATCATACAGTATTCTCTCAATATAAAGTCTAATATCAACACTTCCAACATTATATATCTTTGCTAAAAGTTTTAGTATACTTCTATGATACTCTTTCAGTTTTTCACTATCAGGAATGATACATTTCCTAAACGTAAATGATTCCTCATAAGCTTCTGTCCTATCGATAGTAATTTTAAAATACTGCTTCAAAATTGTCGCGCTTAATTCTTGATTATAACTTTTCATCAAATCAAGATTAGCAAGTTCAGAAATAGTATTTTCAGCTAAGGTATAATCAATATACTCTCTTTCTGTAACCAACCCGTAGTTTGCTTCAAGAATACTATAAACCTCAGAAATCTTATTAGGATTTTTATCAAAGTACTTTAACAATAATTGGAGAATTTGACTACAATATTTTGTCCGTGTAGTTACAAATACAATATTTAAAACTGAATCCTTAATAGATTCCTTTTTATCCTTCTGATTAATAAAATTAGTCTTTGTATAAGCCTGAGACTCTATATTATCAATTTTATTTTTAACGTGTGAAATTGCTTCTAGAGGAAGTAATACTCCAAATTGTATTAAAAACTTTTCTTTAAGTTCATCGCTTTCAAAATTACTTTCATTGTAATAATATGATTTAACTGCATCAGAAACGCCTTTTAAATCACCCTCTTTCCTAATAAAATTGGAACATTGATTTAGTATTTGAACAACTCTTTGATCGTTTACTGGATATAACTCATGTAAAATTTCTAAAATTGATATTTTCTTATTAATTAAAAACTTGATAACTATATAATCATCTAATGATTGATCTGCTATCTTTACAATTTTGTCGTTATAAATATTACACAACTCTCTCTCGTGAAGCTTCTCCACTGCACTCTTAAAGTCAGTATTTGTTATATCAGTTATTTTTAGTAATTTTTTGAATTCCTGGTTCTCTTCTAAACTTTCCAGTCTAATCTTTTTTAAGTAAGATAAAATAAATAAAGTCTTTTGTTCTGCATAAATAATGTTATTTTTATTTAAAATTTCTTCATAGTAATCTTTTAAAATATCAATCTCGTCATTAAAATTAGTCAAATCCCGAGAGCTAGATAACTTCGCTGCAATGACTGCAATACGCGGATTGCTTTTAGATATCGTTTTTATATGTTCAATTTCTTTATTGGTAAAATCGTTTCGAGAGAATTGATTGAGTAATTCCTTAAAATTATCATCTTTTATAAGTTCTGGCTCAATATTATTGTACCCATAAACTTTAACATTATTTATTACATCTTTTTTAGCATAATCACGTACCGTAAGAATAAACCGAATATTACTAGTCGTGTTCAGTAGCCCAAGTGTAGAAATATAATTTTGTGTAGTATTAACATCATCAATAAAAACAATATTTTCTTTGTGTAAATTTAGATTGCGTTTTACATCTTGGTAAATATCCTGATTATTGCTCTTGACACAAATAATGTTATATTTATTTCGATCGAGCAAAGAGCAAATTTCAATTGCTAATCTAGTTTTCCCTGTTCCAGGCTTAGCAGATATTAAGAAGATTCGTTTTTC
Organism: uncultured Streptococcus sp.; assembly: GCA_963533485.1. Classification (GTDB taxonomy): domain Bacteria; phylum Bacillota; class Bacilli; order Lactobacillales; family Streptococcaceae; genus Streptococcus. Next base: position 37,475 of record CAUSPE010000011.1, on the reverse strand, counting down.
ACTTGATTTAATAGTATTTATAATTTCACTTACATCTCCAATATAGTCATTTGATATAGGTGCATTAATTTTACTCTCATCATGAATTCTTATGAAGTCATTGATAGACCAAACTTGCTCTGTAGATTCACTGATTGATAGATACTCTTTTGCTAAATATTGAAAATCTAACTTTGTAAGATCATCAGCAATTTCATTAATTCCAATCAATTCTAGCTGATAAGGCTCAGCTATTTTTTCTAGATCTTCTTTTTGTTTAATTGTTATATTTGAAGAAGTATGACAACAAATAAGTCTCGCAACCTTATCTTCAGAAATATTTTCATCTAAAATTTTTTTCTTAACTGAATGAATATCTTCTTTTAATTTAGATATTATAGATTTATGTGTACCATACATGATATAAACATATTTACCTTTTTCCTCAGCATAAGAATCAGGAATTCCTTTAGTAGTCTTATCCGTTCCTTCTTGTGAACCTAATGAAACAATTTTAAAATTGTATTTTCTTCTCAGGTACGCATCACCTAGTTTTTGAAATCCTCCTCCCTCTAACTCTTTAATACCTTGTTCAATTTTATTTATTAAACTCATCATAATAACCTTTCCAAAAATGTAGTTCGATATTATTATATCATACTAAACCAAACAATGAGTTATAGATCAAGGAAAAAACCAGAGACTGTACTTCACCAATGTTTAATGGAAAGCCTATTATTCAAAACTTGTTTGTCTCTTAGATAAATTATAAAATAGTTTGCCCCTTTTTTGCCCTTCTCGAACAAAAAGAAAAACCGCTACTCCTAAGAATAGCGGTTTAATCATGTTTTTAAGCTACAAATGTAGTTGCTCTATTATTTAAGAGTAACTGAAGCTCCAGCTTCTTCCAATTTAGCTTTGATTTCTTCAGCTTCTGCAGTTGGAACGCCTTCTTTGATGACACCTGGTGCACCATCAACAAGTTCTTTAGCTTCTTTAAGTCCAAGACCAGTGATTTCACGTACAACTTTGATAACGCCAACTTTTTTGTCACCAGCAGCTGTCAATTCAACGTCAAATGAGTCTTTAGCAGCACCAGCGTCAGCAGCACCAGCTGCAGCAACAGCTACAGGAGCAGCTGCAGTTACACCAAATTCTTCTTCGATAGCTTTTACAAGGTCGTTCAATTCAAGGATTGAAGCTTCTTTAATTTCAGCAATAATGTTTTCAATGTTCAATGCCATTGTTATTTCCTCCAAATAAGTTTTTAATTTTATAATAGTTTTTTCGTAGCTAGGCTACGCTGCGTAGCTTAAGATTAAGCTGCGTCTTCTTTGTTGTCTGCAACCGCTTTGACTGCAAGAGCAACGTTGCGCACTGGCGCTTGAAGTACAGAAAGGAGCATAGAAAGAAGTCCTTCGCGGTTTGGAAGAGTTGCAAGAGCAACGATTTCTTCTTTAGATGCGACAGCGCCTTCGATTGCACCACCTTTGATTTCAAGTGCTTCAGCGTTTTTAGCAAAATCGTTCAAGATTTTCGCTGGTGCGATAACATCTTCGTTAGAAAATGCTACTGCAGATGGTCCAACAAATACTGATGCAAGATCTTCAAGACCAGCTTTTTCAGCTGCACGACGCAAGATTGAGTTTTTAATAACTTTATACTCAACTTCGCTTCCACGAAGCTCACGACGAAGAACTGTATCTTGCTCAACTGTCAAACCACGAGCGTCTACAACGACGATAGATGCAGCAGCTTTCATTTTTTCAGCTACTACGTCAACTAGTTCCGCTTTTTTAGCAATAATTGCTTCACTCATTAGTGTGTTCACCTCCGTAATTATTTTGCTTGGGGAATTTTTCCAAAAGAAAAACGCGCCCAAACCTAGACACGAAAGTACAATACGCTTCTTTTTACATGATACGTTTTGTCCTCGGTAGGATCTTTATGAGTCGAGCTCCCCTACTGTCTTAGGCAGTTTTTTCAAACCGTATATAAGTATAGCATAGACAAAAAAAGAATGCAAGATTTTTGCAAACTTTTTTTAAATTTTTTTAAATCTTTACTGTCAAAACTTTGCCTTGCTTAACCACCTGTTCTCCAGCGATATAAACATCATCAACATCACTGGATTTGACAGCATAAACCAGATGAGAGAGCATATTTTTCTGAGGTTGAAGATGGATTTTTCCTTGTGGTTGAATGACCAGAAAATCTGCCTGTTTGCCGACTTCTAGGCTTCCTATCTGCTTTTCCATTCCTAGAACCTTAGCTCCTTCGATTGTCAGTGCCTTAAGGGCTGTTTCGATAGGAAATTGGCTGGCATCTCCACTCTTCATTTTCTGAAGAAGGGCTGCGGTCCGTCCTTCCTCAAACATATCTAGATTATTATTGGAAGCAACTGAGTCAGTCGCAATTCCGACTGCTACTCCTGCTTTTTGCAGTTGGATGATTGGAGCAATTCCTGAGGCTAGTTTGAGATTACTGATAGGGTTGTGGGCAATAGCCACTTGAGAGGTCGCCAAGCGTTCAATTTCTCTCTCGTTTAATTCAACCCCATGAGCAAAGACAGACGGATGATCTAAGTAACCTAGTTCTTCTAGAAAGGCAAGGGGACGTTTGCCATAGCGTTTCAGGATAATTCCTGATTCCTCCTTGGTCTCCGCCACATGGATATGGATAGGAATGTCCAGCTTTTTTGCCATATCTAAGCTCGCTTCCAGCAAGTCTCTACTACAGCTGTAGGGAGAATGTGGAGCTACCATAACCTTGAAATTTGGGTTTTCATATCCTAAGATTTCCTCTATGATGGCTCGGGTTCTGCTTATGGTCTCAGCAGTTGTTTCTGCCTCTGAAGAAAAGAGGGTCGGTGAGAAATAACAACGCATCTTAGATGCCTTCACTGCCTGATAAATTTGCTGGATATCCACACCATTGGGATTATACATATCGTTGAAGCTTGTTGTTCCTGACTGGAGCATCTCCGTCAGAGCTTCTTTGACTGCCTTAGTAGTCATATCGGGAGTAAATCCTGCTTCTGCTGGCCAGATATAGTCATTGAGCCATTCGTGGAGATTACTATCATCCCGGATCCCTCGCAAACCTGTCATAGCAGAATGGGTATGGCAATTGACCAAACCAGGCATGATCCAGGCTCCCTGATAGTCTATAATCTGCTCAGCTTGCTCTAAAATCTCTGGCTCCTCTTGACCGACATAGACAATTTGGGAGTCCTTAACGGCTAAGACACCATCCAAATAAACATGGAAATCTTTGTCACAAGTCACGATATTTACATGCTGATAGACTTTCATTATAGGCTCCTTTTCTATAAGACAATTTACAGTGAATAATTTTTCTAGCTATTGTAACAAAAAAGTCACCCGAAGGCAACTTTTTTCGTCTATAAAATTTCAAAAGAGAATGGGTTATTCAGAGCTAAAAGCTGCTGCTTTTTGCATTTGGTAATACTTGCCCTTTCTAGCCATGAGATCCTGATGGTTACCATGCTCAACAATATCACCATCTACCAAGACAAGAATCAAATCCGCATCCTGAATAGTTGACAAACGGTGAGCAATGATAAAGCTTGTACGTCCCTTCATGAGTTTAGCAAAGGCATCCTGTACTAGCACCTCTGTCCGTGTATCGATGGAGGAAGTCGCCTCGTCTAAGATAAGAATCTTAGGGATAGCTAGAAAGACTCGGGCGATGGTCAAGAGCTGGGCTTGCCCAACAGAGAGGGATTCTCCTGCATTTTCCAACTTGGTATCGTACCCCTGTGGCAACTGTTGGATGAAAAAGTCTGCGTTGGCTGCTTTGGCAGCGGCAATCACTTGCTCCCGACTGGCGTCAGGATTTCCAAAGGCAATATTGTCATGAATGGTCCCTTGCTTGAGCCAGGTTTCTTGGAGTACCATCCCAAACTGCTGTCTCAATGACGCTCGGGTATAATCATAAATGGACTGCCCATCTAACAAGATATCTCCCGAGTTAATAGGATAAAAACGCATGAGGAGATTGATAAGAGTTGACTTACCAGCACCTGTCGGACCAACGATGGCTACCTTGCTGCCAGCTGGGATATCGATAGACAAATCCTTAATCAAGATCCTTTCAGGATTGTATCCAAAAGAAACATGCTTAAAGGAAATGGCTCCCTTAACTTGGTCACTGGTCAAGACTTCCTTACCTGTTTCAGCCACCTCTGGACTTTCTAAGACAGCATAGACGCGCTCTGCGCAAGCGAGAGCACTTTGCAACTCAGCTAGCACTGAAGAAATATCGTTAAAGGGCTTGGTATACTGCTGAACATAGTTCAAAAAAGTTACTAAACGCCCAATGGTCAAGGTTGAACCCATCATGATACGATAAGCTCCTACTCCAGCTAGAAGAGCATAAATGAGCGCATTGACAAAGCGAGTCGAAGGATTAATCGTTGAGGAATAAAAGATAGCTGACTGAGAATAGCTTGCGTAGTTGGCATTCGCCTCGTGCAGTCTTTGGATAAACTCTGTCTGAGCATTGAAGGACTGGATAATAGTCTGCTGGCTAAGCGATTCTTCAATCAACTGAGTCTGAATCCCCCTTGTCTCTGTTTGCTTCTGGAAGAGATGATAGGAGCGTTTGGCAATAAAGCGTGAAATTACCATGGACAGGGGCGTCAACAGCAAGACCAAGAGGGTCATGAGGAGATGAATTTGGAGCATGGCTAGAATACTAACCAAAATCATCAAAACGCCAATGAAAAATTGGTTAAAAATCATGGTCAAACCAGCTGCCAACTGTTCGATGTCTGTGGTCACACGACTAACCATCTCTCCACTGCCTTGCCGATCCACAAAAGCAATCGGTAAACGATGGAGCTTATGGATGATTCGCTCTCGCAAGTCTCTGGTATAAGAGAAAATTAGACGATTATAAAGAAGAGGATTGGCCCATTGTACCAGTGTATTTCCTATGACTACCAAGATCATCTGGAGAAAAATCTGCCAAAAAACTAGCGAAGAACCAGCCACTAGGACCTGGTCAATGACCTGCCCAATCAGAATAGGTAGATAGATTGATAAGCCAACTTGGGCAATAGTTCCTAGAAAGGCTAGGAAAAGGAGGAAAGGGTGACTTGCAAGGTCTTTAGCCAAACGTGTGAGCGTCTGGTTTGCAGTTTGTCGTCTCATGCTCGTCCTCCTTTCCATGTTGGGAAGCATTGATTTCACGATAGACTTGACTGGACTTCATCAAGTCCTCGTGCTTGCCAATAGCTAGGAGCTCTCCTTTTTCCAAAAGGAGAATCTGGTCTGCCATCTGTAAAGTTGAGGTTCGTTGAGAAATCAAGATTAAGCTCGTGTCTGGTAAATTCTCTCGGATAGCTTTCAAGAGCTTGGACTCAGTGATGGTGTCGAGGGCTGAGGTCGCATCATCTAGGATGAGAAATGGAGCTTGTCGCAAGACTGCTCGGGCAATAGATAGCCTTTGTTTTTGTCCGCCTGAGAAATTTCGCCCTCCTCCCTCAACTAGGGCGTCTAAGAGTCCTTCCTTATCACTGACAAAATCCTTTGCTTGCGCAATATCCAAGGCCTGCCATAGTTCTTTATCAGTTACTTCTTGATCTAAACCTAGAGTCAAGTTGGAACGAATGCTCCCCTTAAAGAGTTCTACTTTTTGAGGCACATAGGCAATCCAAGACCGCCACTCCTCTAAATTACGAGGACTACGCCCATTTCGATAAAGGTCAATGCTTCCCCTATCTGTTGGATAAAGACCAAGTAAGACTTGCACCAAGCTTGACTTACCAGAACCCGTTCCCCCAATGATACCAAGGATTTGCCCTTGAGTCATATCAAAGGAAATGTCTCTCAGAGAAGGCTGGGCTGCATCAGGATAGGTAAAGGTCAGTTCTTGAACTTGTAAAACCTGATTGCTGGTAACTTGCTTTTGTTCTAATTCTGAATGGATGTTTTCTGGAGCTTGAGCAAAGACTTCCTCAATTCGCTTAGCAGAGATATAGGACTGATTGAGAGAATTTATCAGCATAGCTAGCTTAACCAATTCCACCAAGATCTGCAAGAGGTAGTTGATAAGGGCAATAAGAGCACCTTGACTGAGTAAACCTCCTTGAATTGAAATATAGCCCTGCCAGATGATGACAAGAAGAGTTCCATTGACAATCAGATAGGTCAGAGGTGTTAACAAACTAGACCAGAAACCCGTTTTTTCTTGCAATCTGGCATAAATGTGGTTAAGAGTTTGAAAAATTTGTAACTCTCGTTTTTCCTGACCAAAAGCACGAATAACTCGCATCCCTTGCAATTGCTGGCGTGTTTCCTGAACCAGCTGGTCCGTTTTTTTTCTAAGACTGCTGTAGAGAGGATTGACCAGTCGAGAGAGACCGACAATGACAATCGTCAAAATGACAACCATAACTAAGAACCAGAAAGTCAGCTCAGCCGAGATGCGATAGGCCATAAAAATGGCTCCAAAAACGATAATAGGCGCTCTCAAAAAGAGGCGCAGGAATTGATTGATACCAGTCTGAATTTGGTAAGTATCCGAAGTCAAGCGAGTCACCAAGCTAGAAGTTGTCAAACGATCTCTGCTGTCCTTGGGTAAGGAAAGAATATGACGATAAAGGTCGTCTGTCAGTTCTTTGGCAAACCCAACCGCTGCCTTTGCTGAATAAAATTGAGCAATCAAGGCCACTAAAACACCAATCACTGCAAAGATAAGGAGCAGGCCAATCTGCATCCAGAGATGGCCTTGATCCATCTGAGGCAAGGATTGGTCAACAATCCCAGCAATCACCATGGGAACCAAGAGTTCAAACACAGCTTCTAGCAACTTGAACAAGGGGGCTAAAATGGATTCTTTGATATAGGGTTTGAAGTAAGATAGTAAGTGTTTCATAGATCCCTTCTATTCTTATTCTGGAAATGAAGAAAGTGGGAAGCCCCACCCTCTCAGTTTTATTTGTTTAAGTAAGGTAATAGATAGCCATATCCTGCTTTTTCCATCTCATCCTTGGCTATAAAGCGTAAGGAAGCAGAATTAATACAGTAACGGAGGCCACCTAATTCCTGTGGTCCATCTGTAAAGACATGACCCAAGTGAGCATTTCCTGACCGAGAACGAACCTCGATTCGCTCCATTCCATGGCTCAAATCCTTGTAATAGTGAATCAATTCCTTAGAAATCGGACGACTAAAACTTGGCCAACCACAACCTGAGGCAAACTTATCCTTAGCAAAAAAGAGTGGCTCCCCTGTCGTGATATCTACATAAATCCCTTCTTCAAAAGTTTGGTCATAAGCATTACTAAACGGCGCCTCTGTAGCAGCTTCTTGCGTTACTCGGTAGGATTCTTCAGTTAGGTTTTCCTTTAACACCTCTTGACTAGGCTTTTCATAGTTAGAGGCATCAATCAATGGCTTCTCAGCATCCGTCACATCGATATGACAATAACCTGAAGGATTTTTCTTGAGATAGTCTTGATGGTAGTCTTCTGCTAAAATGTAGTGGCGAAGTTTCTCCACTTCTACTGCAATCTTTCGACCCAGCATGCGTTCCTGCTCCTGCACCACTGTGTAGATAACTGGCAAGTCTGCTTCATCTTGGTAATAGATTCCTGTCCGATATTGGCGACCACGGTCATTCCCCTGCTGGTTGATAGATAAAGGGTCAATGACACGGAAATAATAAAGTAAAATTTCTCTAAGTGACACTGCCTTCTCATCGTAAATCACTTGAACAGTCTCTGCATGGTCTGTTTCCTTGAGCAGCTGGTAATTGGTTGTTTCGACTTGCCCATTAGCGTAGCCAACACTGGTAGCTAGTACTCCAGAAATACGGGAAAAATATTCCTCTAAACCCCAAAAACAACCACCTGCTAGATAAATTTCTGCCATCTTTATTTCTCCTTTATCAAGTTTTTAACTAATACTCTTCGAAAATCTCTTCAAACCACGTCAGCTTACATCTGCAACCTCAAAACAGTATTTTGAGCTAACTTCGTCAGTCTTATCTACAACCTCAAAACACTGTTTTGAGCAGCCTGCGGCTAGCTTCCTAGTTTGCTCTTTGATTTTCATTAAGTATAAACTTCTTTTCAAAAAAAGGATAGGAAGTCCTCTGGTCGAGAATTTCCCCATCCTATCTTCTATTCTTTATTTTGCTTGGACACGAACACCTTGGGTATCGACCTTCAAATCATGAAGTTTACCTTTGAAAGACTGCTTTTGTAATTCAGCTTTAATTTTGGGCATTTTGTCATGAGAAGCCAGAACCATAACTGTCGGACCAGCTCCAGAGAGATAGGTTGCATAGGCACCATTCTCTTTGGCTACTTGCTTAATCGTCGCAAATTCTCTCACCAAGTCCTGACGATAATGCTCGTGGAAGAGGTCTCCCTCGATTGCTTGACCAGCTGTCACCATATCTCCTGCCAACAAGGCCGCAACCGCCACATTGGCAATCGAACTTGCCGCAACAGCTTCCTTGTAGGATAATTTCTTAGGCAAGACACCGCGGCTATCGCGAGTGCGCAATTCATAGTTAGGAATGTAAGCTAGAAAATCACACTCTGGGAAGTCTGCTACTATTGCTGAAACGTGCCCTTCAACGGAACTCGCAACAACAAGATTTCCATAGATAGCTGGAGCCACATTGTCAGGATGCCCTTCAATCTTGGTCGCCAGCTGCAATTTTTCATGGTCTGACAAGTTGAGCTGACCCAATTGGTTGGCTAGTTCAATCCCAGCAACAATAACCGAGCTAGAAGAACCCAAACCACGCGCCAAGGGAACATCACTGGTCATTTTCAAGCGTCTCGGTTGCAAGTCTGGCGCAATTTGCAAGGCAATCTTAAGCAAAAGATTACGCTCGTCATGGGGAATCCATTTGCCAATCTGGTGTTCAATCAACCACTCATCCCGTTCTTCACAAACCTCAATTTGAAGATACTTGGTTACAGCTACGCCGACCGAATCAAAACCTGGCCCGATATTGGCACTGGTTGCAGGTACAATAATCTTCATCCTATTCTCCTAACACCTTGAAGGTATTCAAGAGGTCAAATTCTGAAGCTTTGGCCAACTCAGCTGAAACCTTTTCAAGCTGCGCTTTATTGATCTTATGTGTAATGATGACCACACGCGCCTTGTCCCCCTCTTTTCCGTCTTGGAGGATTTGCTTGAAGGAAATATCTTGAGCGTTGAAAATCTCAGCCAATTTCAAGACCTGACCTTTTGAGTCTGGAGCCAAGATTGAGAAGTAGTAATTAGCTTTAACATCTTCTGGATTAGCCAAGACCAAGTCACGGCTGTATTCGTTGAAGTCTTTACCGATGGTACCATCATTCAAGCGACGAACGATACGGACAATATCTGCTACAACACTTGTTGCAGTTGGTTTTTGACCAGCACCTGGTCCGTAGTACATAGACTCACCGATACCGATAGATTCTACAAAGACGGCGTTCATTACCCCATTCACACTAGCAAGTGGGTGCGCTTTAGGAAGGAAGGTTGGAGTTACTTCTGCAGCAATACCTGAAGGAGTTTCCTCGATAGAACCAACCAATTTCACTACATAGCCAAGGTCTTGGGCTACAGCTACGTCTTCTGGTGTGATGTTGCGGATTCCCTTGTGGGCTACATCGTCAAAGGCAACCTTCATACCAAAAGCAAACTGGCTCAAAATCACCATCTTGTAGGCTGCGTCAATCCCATCCACGTCATTTGTAGGGTCGCTTTCTGCAAAACCAAGTCTTTGTGCTTCAGCCAGAGCATCATCATAAGACCAGCCTTCTTCGACCATCTTGGTCATCATGAAGTTGGAAGTTCCGTTAACGACACCAAGAACGCGCGTGATTTTATCAGAAGCCAATGAATTTGCTAGAGTGCGAAGAATTGGAATCCCACCAGCAACAGCTGCTTCGTAATAAAGTGCTACATTATGCTCTTTAGCGATTTCTAACAATTCTGCACCATGGACAGCCAAAAGGTCCTTGTTAGCAGTAACAACGTGTTTCCCAGCTTCTAAGGCACGAGTGATAAAGGTCTTAGCTGGTTCGATACGCCCCATCAATTCCACTACGATCGTAATGTCTTTGTCTGATAAAATATCATCCACATTGGTTACAAAGTTAAAGTCATTCCCTGCTGCAAGCAAGCGGTTCTTTTCATCTTCATCCTTGACCAATACCTTGGCAACTTCAATCTCTGAATGTGCTGACTGATTGATTTTTTCTCCATTTTCCTTTAGGAGGAAAGGCACACCACTTGCAACGGTACCAAATCCAAGTAAAGCAATTTTAACTGTCATGTTTGTCTCCTAGAAATTTTCTGATATAGCCATTATAACAGAATTTTGTGAAAATTCCTATTATAGTAAATCACTATTTCAGTCTGGTAAAGAAAAAACGAATCCCATGATTCGTCTTTCTTGATAAATGAAAATTGATTTTAAAATTTATGAACGAATCTTTTGCAGACCGAGAACTGCATCGTGGTTAATCAATATTTGCCCATACTCTTGCAAGACTGAACGACTGATGTCACTGTCGTCTGCAAACTCACGCATACGAGCCAAGAGCCAAGCCGGATATGGACTTGGATGATTTTCCACATCGACTAAGATTGTCAAATAATAGTGTCCATTCATCTTATAGAGTTCAGATGTTTCCATCTGGTAGTTAACCGTCTTTGCAAAAGCAACTAAGTCAGCAAGGCTTGCAAAGCGTAGGATATAGTAGATATAAGGTTCTTTCTTATTCTCCGTCTCCTTGTCTGCCTGCTCTTGCTCTTCTTCCTTTGCTTCGACCTGCTCTAGAGATTGGATGGCCTCAATATCGTCCTTGGTCTTATCTGCAATGCTCTTTTCCAAGGTTTTGAGAAATTCATCTGGCGACATTTGGGCTAATTCTTCCATGTCTGGTAGATCCGCCAAATCTTCAAAATCCAAATTTTGGTCAATCTTGGACTTGGTCACAAAGACGTCGACCTTATCAGGTTTTGGCGTCACGCGGAAACTCAGCATGCCACTATCCAAGAAATTGTCTGGCATCTCTAACTCATCTAAAATAGCATAGAAAAACTCTTCGGTTTTTTCCTGAGGAACGAGAAAGTCTGCAATCTCCATTCCCCGATCCATCAAATCATCTAAAGTCATCGTGATTTTCAGTGTTGTATCACTAATTTGTTTCATCTTCATATCTAGTAACCTCATACTTTCAGTCTATCTATTATACTAGATTTTTACGATTTTATCAAAAGAATGAAGCGAGAATGTGATATAATACTAGATATGATTTTAGATTTAAGAAAGAATGTTCAATGAAAAATATAAAAGTAAATGCCTTGGCCAGCTTGCTGGTCAATATTCTCAATATCGTTTTTCCACTGATAACCAATCCTTATCTGACGCGGATTCTCAGCAAATCCAATTACGGTTATTTCAATACAGCCAATACCTGGGCAAGTTTTGTTATTCCACTAGCTGCCTTTGGAATATACAACTACGGGATTCGAGCTATTAGTAAGGTCAAGGATGACAAGAATAAAATCAACTACGTCTTTTCTAAGTTGTTTTATATCTCGGTTTTTACCTCTCTCCTGACGACAGGTATCTACTTCCTCATTATCTTCTTTGACACCAGCATTGAGAATCTGAAAGTTCTCTACTACATCCTAGGGGCTCAAGCACTCTTCCAATTTCTCAATATCGAATGGATGAACGAGGCTTATGAAAACTATGCCTTCATCCTCTACAAAACGTTAATTATTCGAATTACCATGCTGGTCGCTATCTTCGCCTTTGTTAAAACGGCAGATGATATTGTTCCTTATGCTATCGTTATGACAGCGACCACTATCCTCAACTACCTGCTCAGTTTTCTTTGGATTAAGAGAGAAGTTTCTTTTGTTAAGATTGGTTTCGTCGAATTAGCTAAAGCTTCTAAACCACTCTTTACTATGCTTCTCTTAGCAAACGCTAATATGCTTTATACCTTGCTAGATAGAATGTTTATCACCAAGGGACCGGATGAGAACTATATTTCCTACTATACAATTGCCTATAGTATCGTCATGCTGATTGCCAGTGTCTTGAGTGGAGCTATCAACGTCAGTATTCCACGCCTTGGCTACTATCTCGGTAAAAAGGATTACAAGTCCTATAATTATCTCGTGAATCAAGCGGCATCCTTATTCTATTTCCTTATGGTTCCAACTAGTATCGGGATTATGATATTGGGACGGTACGCAACTGTTATTTATTCTTCTGAAAAATATCTTGAAGCGGGTATCGTAACTAGCGTCTTCGCCTTTCGTACCATCATTTGGGCTATTGAGTTGATTCTTGGTAAACAGATTATCTTTATCAACGACCATGAAAATCGCTTAACTGCCTTCTACTTCCTTGGTGGTGGTGCCAATATACTATTAAATAGCATCTTGTATTTCAATAATATTTTTGCACCTGAGTATTACATCGCTACGACCATTATCGCAGAAACTATCGTTGTTTTACTTGAAATTCATTTTATCAAGAAACACCAACTGATTAGTTTAAAAGAAATTTTTATAACCTTAACACGTTATAGCATTATATCCCTTGGTTTTATCCCAATCTTCTATATTTTCAAGATGATTTTCCAAATCAATTCCTACACAGTAAACTTTAATATGATTCTCATGGTTCTGTCTACCGTAGCAACTTGTGGTATCTATTACCTCTTGACCCTCTTTATCACCAAAGACAAAACACTCCACTATGCACTGAACCTTGTACTTGCTAAATTAAAACGAAATTAAAAAAAATCCCCTACTGATAAATTAGTTGTTAGTAGGGGATTTCTTCTTTATTCTTTTTCTTTCTTATCAGAAGCCTTGGCTTCTAGATTTGAATCTTGTTTAGGTTGTTCAACAATAGAGGAATTAGCTTCTTGTTTCTGTTCTGGCTTGACTGCATCGCTATTTACAGTAGCAACAGCCTGTTTCCAGATTCCTTCTTCGTTTACTTTATAACCATCAGGTGTTGTTGCGTTCTTCAACAAAGAACCATCAGCTTGGAAATAGTACCAATTACCATCAAGCTGTTTCCAACCTGTCTGCATAGCTCCTGATTCATCAAAGTAATAATGATCACCATTTACTTTATGAAGGCCAACCAACATGATGCCATCTTCAGGATTTAGATAATACCAGACGCCTTTGTCTTTTATCCAACCAGTTTTCATGGCTCCATTTGATTCAAAGTAACGGTAATGATTATCAAACCATTTCCAGCCTGTTTGCATGGCACCAGATTTGCTAAAGTAATATTGCTTACCATCTACTTGATGGAGGCCGACTAACATAACGCCTTCCTTACCTTCAAGATAATACCAGGCATCACCATCTTTCAACCAACCAGTTTGGAGTGCGCCCGACGTAGCGTAGTAATGCCAAGAATCATTTGACCACTGCCATCCAACTTGCATAGTACCTGCAGAGCTGAAGAAATAGTTCTTACCGTCAATCTCTTTAGATCCTACAGCCATAATACCTGTTTCTGGATCCAAATAATACCATGATTCTTTATCTTTCAACCAACCCGTTTTCATAGCACCTGAGTTCGTATAGAAGTACCAGCTATTGTCTTGCCACTTCCATCCAGTCTGCATGGCACCACTAGCATTCAAATAGTAACGAACACCATTTATATCTTGTCTGCCAGTTAACATGATGCCATCTTTATCCAGATAATACCATGTTTCCTGATCCTTGACCCAGCCGGTTTTCATAGCTCCAGAACTTGCAAAATAGTTCCAGTGACCATCAACAAATGCCCAGCCAGTTTGCATGATACCTTCTTGATTAAAGTAGTATGTGCTTCCATTGATATTCTTTTTACCGATGGTCTTTAGCCCATCCTCATCATAGAAATACCAATTTGAATCAATCTTTTGCCATGTTGAAGGCTTACCTGCTGTTTGGAGTGCACCACTTTCGCTAAAGAACATCTTCTTGCCATTATAAACTTGGTGTCCTGTTAGCATCTTCCCATCTGCCGCAAAGAGATACTTTTTCCCTCCAATTTCAGAGAGCTCGCTAAATCGTCTAGCACCATTTGATTGGATATAATACCAAGAGTCATCTAGTTTGAACCAACCACCAGTTTGCATTTTACCATTTTGGTTCAGATAGTAATCATTCCCTTTGGCATTTTCTCCCCAGTCGTCGTTAAGGTGAAGCCAGCGACCTGCTTGCATTTGTCCTTTTCCATTAAAGAAATAAGTGGCTCCGCCAATCTCTCTCCAGCCGATAGCCATTTCTCCGTCAGTCAAACGATATTTCCAATAACCATCTTCTTGATACCATTTTTCGTCAACTACAGGGATATTAGGGAAGGTATTTGAAACATTTGCAAATCCTTTATCGCTAATATCAAAAACGGTAGCGTCTTGAGTTTGGCTAGCAGCATGAAGAACCTGAATATTTTTCTTCTGAAGGTATTCTCTGGTTGAAGCAACATTAATATCTCCACCAGTTGTCTGAATAATCATTTTTGGTGATAAGTTTTCAAGGAAATTAATCGTATTTGAAATTGTCGCATCATAATGGTGGTTCCATTTCATCATATCAACCTTGCCGATAACTGGACCTAACTTATCTTCTGCTCCTTCGGCATTATCCAAATCTCCTCCAAGATAGATTCTCTTTCCTGCCACAGTCACTACTGAAACAATGGAGTTGGAGTTATCATCTCGAACTTTTTTCAGATTCCCGTCAGCATCATATTCATTCTTATAGTTGTAGAGTTGGATATCCATATCACCTAATTTTAGATGGCTATCCTCATCTGAAATATTCTGGATAAGAGTAACTCCCCGTTTTTGAGCTGCTCTCAAAGCATTATCATAATTAAAAAGATTATCCCATAGTCCCCAGTTTGCTGTAATCCGATCATCTGAATATTTTTTCAAATAAAACTTACCGACTTGATATCGATTGAGTATTTCGTCTGCTCCACCAATATGGTCACTATGAACATGAGTTCCTATAATAAAATCTAATTTTTTTACACCTATTTGATCCAAGTGGCGAATCAATCGATCCTCCAATACTTGATAATTTCTCATGGAAATTCCCCAGCGGCTTGGATAGCGCGGGTCACTCCCATCAGGAAAATCATAGTCTTCACCCATATCAATCAAAGCATAGTGACCATTGCTTTCCAGAAGGATGGCGTCACTCCCAGATTTTGCTTTAGTATTTATGAAATGGATACGATTGCCCGAACCTGCTGAAATGGTATCTGCATTTACTCCTTGCGATAACTGAATCAGTAATAGAAAGACTGCGAGAACACTATAGCTGACTGATTTTAATAACCATTTATTTTTCACCTTGAAAACTCCTTTATCTTAACAATAAGCAACTTTTACTAATCTAATCAATCCAGTAGTTTTTATCCCCTCCTGGGACTTGTTGCTCAATAGGCGGTGGAGTCATATAGTTTTCTCCAAATTCGTAGACAAGTATTTCATGGTATTTTCTCGGAACCTTGACCACGATGTTTTCATAAGGCATATCAATCAAATCATAGAGCCATTCTTTTTTTATACCATTTGGATAATAAGGGTCATAGATAGTACAAGTTAGATCTGTTGCTTGATCTACACTATACTTCAAAGCAAGGCTCTCTAATTTTTGATTCCATAGCTGTGGGGAAGTTAAGCGGAAAATAGCTGATCCCATATAACGAGGGAGGTTTTTAAGTCCACCATTCTCAGACTTGATCCCTTTAAAATTCAAAGAAGAAAGGCGAATGAAATATTTGTAGAGCTTCATTTTCTTACGGTCACTTTCCTGTGTTACGACACCATCATATGGAAAAATGTCAACGCAAGTTCCCAATACGACCGTTGGGTCTACGAGGTTAGCATCTCGACGAGTCCTTACATCATAGACTCTCATATAACTGTATGGATATCCCTTTGTTTCTCTGAATGAAATCAATTTGTAGTAGGGATGATTTTCATTTTGTAAAACCTTATACAGTTTTTCAAATTCATCACGCGCCAAGGAAATATCTGTATCATCATCCCAAGGGATAAATCCTTTATGGCGTACAGCTCCTAGTAAGGTTCCAAAATCAATAAAGTATTTGATTTGATGTTGTTCACAAAGATCATGTAGATACTTTAAAATATCCAATTCTACTTGCTTGATTTCTTCAAGAGTTAAAGTTCTTTCAGACATAGGTTCTATTCTCCTAAATTTGACTATTTTTTTAAACGTTTCTTAATCCCAATCTCGTCATTTAGACCTTTTAACAATCTTCCATAATTTAAAATCATGATGAGATACTCTTTGTTCAACTGGTGGCAACTGCATATAGTCTCCGTAGTCTGAGGTCAAAATTTCATGATAGTTTTTCGGAATGGTAAATTCCTTACCTTCAAATATTCCAGTAGTAACTTGTTCCAGCCATTCACGTCTCCACACTGGTTTGTTCATATCCTTGTAGATAAGATAATCCACCTGCTCATAATCTGAAACTTTACGGGATTTTGCAAGCTCTTCAATCTGGGCAACGTATTTGTTTGTATTGGTGAAATAGAAAATAATAACTGACACATAACGTAGCAGTGAATTCAGTACACTTTTTGTATTGGTAATGCCTTTGAAGGTGTAGCAACTCAATTGACGTTTCTTTATCAGTTTCGTCATCTTGTTTTTAAATTGTACGTCATCCTCGTAGCCATCTACAGGGAAAATATCTACATATATCCCCATATTTGAATCGATGCGAACATCTTCTTCTAACAAGTAGGTATGGTTATCCTGCACTTTCATGAAGGGATAGACATAGTTGAGATTATTTTTATAAGACATGACCTCGTAACGTTCATCAGGGTTAGCGATAAGGTAGTCTTGCAACTTTTCATAATCTTCTCGTAACATGCAGATATCCATGTCATCATCCCAAGGGATAAATCCTTGATGGCGTACAGCACCAATTAGACTTCCATATGCTAAGAAATACTTGACACCAATTTTCTGACAAACTTTATGAATATACTCCATGATTCCAAGTTCCATCTGTTGAATTTCATTGACATCTGTTACTTCTTGGTACCGAACTCCTTCATCCCGTTTGCAGACTACGAGTCCATAGCCAATCGCTAGCCAGAAGATGATATTAATAAAGTTGGTTGAATACATAATCTGACTTTCAAATAATTGACCAAACAAGATACCGAAGAAAAGGATCATGATCAATTTATCAGTGTTTTTCTTGGAAACAATCAAATACGTTAAAAAGCGCTTGATGACATAAGCCAGTACAAGAAGGAAGGATACCAAACCTAGAACTCCCGAACTGACAAATATGGTCACAAAAATGTTATGGAAATTCCCACCAATAAGGGAGTTTTGAATCTCAAATTTACTGAAATATTCTGTGTAGTAATCTGGAACGTTTCGTACACCATAACCAAAAATTGGTTTGGCACTTCCCATCTTGATGGCATTTTTCCAGATATAGGTTCTACCACTTGGTGTTGTTTCGATCAGATGGAGCTCACCGTTCTTCTTAGTAACAGATGAATCTGTCTCAGCATAGGATTGTCCTTTGTTTAAATCTAAGACAGTCGCAGTTTCAGATGAGATATAGATTGAAGTTACATAGCTTAATCCAATATTAGTTGCAGTAATCAGCAAACCAGCAACTATAAAAGTGAGGAATCGTTTAACGATACTTCCTCTAGTAGCAAAGAAACTATAGAGTCCAATCATGAGAAGTAAAGAAAGTAAGGCTCCTCGACTTTGCATCGTTGCGAAGTAAACGAATTGAATCACATTGTTCAGTTTAAGATAAACAGAATATTTACTTCCTTTATGGATCAAATACATAGCCAAAATAATGCTAATGTATGAAAATATCGCACTAGCATTTGGATTGACAATCCCCCACAGACGTCCATTCATGACACCATAGTAATAAGATTGTTCGCCAATCTTAAATAGGATAAGGACTCTACTTACCAATAAACCAAACGCAAAAATTGCTGAAGAAAAAGATACAATTTGAACCGTATAGGCAATCCAGTCAAATAATTTTTTAAGTTGCCCTGATTGTAACATGGTAAATAATAAAACATAGGTTACCATGAAGAGAATTTCAATCACATTTCCAATCAGATGTCCAGAGCGATTGAAAATAGCTGATAGCAGATGACTTCCAGCTAATAGTCCAAATAAGGATAGAAATTTACGATCTGCTGTGATTTCTTTCCACTTAAACAATAAGGTATAGCAAATATAAAGCACTACAATTGCTGATAATCCCTTGTAGAGGGGATTTGCTATCTTATAAACCAGTGAACTCATACTTAAAATCGAAATGAAAACAAATAGATACGCAATCCATAGTTTTGATTTTTCAAAGTATTCATCCATTTTTGAAAAATTCATTTTCAACTCCTTCTCATGATATTAGTTTTTTAATCCAACAATTTTCTTATATAGCCATGGAGAAATGACAAGTGAAAGGATCGCTACCTTGCGAAAAGTGGTGAAATAAGCATCTTTCCATATTTCGCGTCGGTGCTGAACAATCCAAGTCCTCAGCTCGGCTTTCTCCTTTTGATACTCTTCACGTGAAGTAAAGATAATTTTATCGTAAACTGTGATGTACGACCAACATTCTCTGTTTATTAATTCGTATTTTAAATTAGGGAAGGCTTGTGAAACTTGAGCAATTATTTGCTTATAAACTTCTATTGTGTCAAATACATGTCGATTAACAGATGTTGTTGCACTTCCCTCACGATGATCATAATAATAAACAGGTTTGTCAATAAATACGCAACTGCATCTTGTCTTTAGTAGCAATTCAGTTAAAAACAAGGCATCTTCAGCTAGGTGATAATTGGTATTAAACTTTTCATCCGCAAGCAGGTCTCTCTTAAACAGTTTTGCGACTGGAAAAAATGATGTTCTGGTAGTCATCAGTAGTTCCTTCATGGTTTCTTCTGTTGACCAGAGTTCTGTTTTTCCTGAATATGAAGGTAGGTCTGTTACAATTCCGTTTTTGATATGGTGCAGAGGAGCAATTACAAAGCCTACATTCAACCCTTCAGCTGCACTTGCTAAAGTAGCTAGGTAATCTTGGGTAACGAAATCATCGCTATCAATAAAGGTAACCCAAGAACCCGTTGCTAGCTGAATTCCCATATTTCTAGCATTTGAAACACCAGCATTTTCGATATGATAAACCTTGATATTCTCATACTGAGACGCTAAGTGATCACAGATCTGTCCACTGGAATCAGTAGAACCATCATTGATTAGGATTAACTCAAAATGGGCATAAGTCTGTTGAAGAATCGACTCCACACATCGCTCCAGATAAGCCTCTACATTGTAAACTGGAACGATAACGCTTATTTTTTCTCCCATCATGCTCCATATTCTCCCTTGTACTCTGTGTAGCTCTTATCCATGTCTGCTATAATAGCATCATGATGCGGTACTTGCTTGTCTGCTGGTGGCGGTGTCATATAGTCCCCAAAAGCAGTGCTGAGATAGGCATCGTAGCCAACTGGGATGGGCATCTCAGTTCCTTCAAATGGCAAGAATAGATTGTCTTCAAAAGATGCGATTGGGTATTTGTTTCGCATGTAGCCGGGACCTGAGCATAATTCCGTAATTCCATCGCTCTCAGCCAGACCATACTTGGTCATTTCTTTTTCAGCTTTTTTCCAAATGCGATAACGTAGAGATTTTGGAGTCAGGCCGAGTAAGATACGACTTCCCCATTTCATGACTGCACCATGCTTTTCTGGGATAGTTTGCGCACAAAAGAGTGAATAAATCAAGGCCCAACGAACCTGTTTCTTACGCTCAGCTGGATTTTTAGGATAATAATCCAATGGTAAAACATCCAAGGCCAAACCGTGTGGCAAATCCAAATCCTTCTGATAAGGCTTGATACAAGTAGTTTCCTTGTCACGAATGGTAATAAAAAGGTTACGGTCTACAAAATCTTTATTACTCTTTGACAAGAAATAACGCTCGTCTGCATAACGTGGCCACAGTTCTGCTAATTTTTCATAGTCCTTACGCGGCATGAAAAAGTCTAAATCATCATCCCAAGGAATGAAACCTTTGTTACGAAGGGCACCAATAGCTCCTCCTCCACAGAGATAGCACAACAAATCATGTTCTTTACAAAATGCGACGAAATATTCAGCCATTTCCAGACTACGAGCCTGAATCGCTTTCAAATCACTCATGTCTCTCCTCTTCTGTCCAATAACGAGTTATATCGTTTTATTATACCATAAAAAAGCCCTAAAAATCCATCAGATACTAAGAAAAATCAAAGCCTAAACCACTTTTTCACTGGTGATTCAAACTTTGATTTTTTTATAGTGTTCTATCTCATTCCAAAGGGGAAAATTTTTTCTCTACACAATCGCATCATAATCTTTTTCTTTCGTCTTCAAAGTCTCAACAACCTTTGTTGAATAAGGACCCTTCATCGTTGTATCGATTTGACTAGAAATCATCCCCAGTGCTGTCTTCGTTGCTTCCGCTTCTGTTTTGATTTTGATATCCCCATCAGACATCAAATTATTACGCTCATTCAATTTAACTGGTGCATAGATATGGCTGATTAGTAAACGTTCTAGTCCCTTCTCAATCTCAGTCATATTATTATTCATTCCCGAGAAGAAGTCATTAATCATTCCATCAAACATAGATTATCCCTTCCTTTTTTCTTGATTGAGTTTCATCTTTTGACGATGTAATGCATCTATATCATCTTCTAATTTTCGTCGTTCTTGTCTATACTCAATCTCTTCTTTTTCAAACCTTTGCTCCAAAGCGCGCTGATTTCTTGTAAATCCCATGGATACTGTCTGACTAAAGTGCGAACCTATTCTGTTTAACCGTTCTCTTTCTTCAGTAGTATCCACATCCACTTGTCCTAAGACATGTTGGACCATCTGGTACTTTCTCTCCAACATATGTAACAATTGATTCCGTTTTTGTTGAAGGTCTTCATATTGTTTTTCTCTTTGTTGGCGAATAGAGCGATTGCGTTCATCTAATAAATCTAGATTGTTTTGCTTTGTTCTTAATTCCTCCCAGATTACTTGATTTTCATCCATTCTTTAAAATTCCCTGCTAACTCTTTATCGTTATCTAATGTCTTTTGGACACCATCTGCTATTTGTTTTTCTAAACTTTGAAAATCTTCAGCTAATTTTTCTGCTTTTTTGATTTTTGGATAGAAATAATGATCAAGATCATCTACGATTGTCGTACGAGATACTCCTCCATCAGAATAGGCTGTCGCCACCTCTGTAGGTGACAAAATAAAACCAAAAGGAACTTGATAGGTACTCGCTACTATTTTCTCTGCTTTTTGGTGAGCTTTACGAACTATGGAGCGAATCTCTTCCTGACCATCATTCGCGACTTCATGCAATCCCGATGAAATCGTTAAGGCATGTTCGGAGTCTAAAAAGAGTTCCTCACCACTCGTATAACCACCTGAAGCCAATGCCTCTTTAGCCTTTGCGTAGTAATATAAGCCACTGGAAACCTTATCCAAAACAGAAGAATAACGTTTTTCAAAAGATGAGGTATCTTTTTTGATTCTGAGACTACCATCCTCATTAAAAACATAACCGCCCCACATGTGTTGAGAATAAATAAAATCTAACTGCTGTTCCGAGTCCACATGATACATGATACCTACTACACCGACACTATCCATTCTATTTTCAGGATAACCTAAAGGAACCATATCCTTATCATCAATGTAATTATGAATACGATACTTTATAGCATCCACACGTTGCCGTTGCTCTTTGTTCAAGACTGGATAGATATTCGGTCCTTGGTAGATATAAGCTCCTGAGATACGTGAAATGTCCCTAACATTAGCTAGGGCGTATTGGGCATTCATAGAACCAAGAGAGTGACCATAAACTGAGATTTTAGCGTTTGGATATCCCAACATTATATCATCTAAGATAGAGGCAGCCGCCTTCAACTGAGAGGTAACTCCTTCTTCACCTTTCAAAATACTCTGAGCCATGGGAAGGTCATTTTCAAGCCAATCCACTTCCCATCCTTCTTCAAATGGCGCTTTAGAACCTTCATAGAGAACAGACACTTCAGAATGGTCTGGACTCTCAACTACATAAACCTTTATTCCTGTCTCGTTTTCGATCACCTGACGGACTGTACCGATATCTTCTAGCTCTCCTTTATCGTTTTTAATAGTCAGAGGATCACTGGGTTTATAGACTGAATACTCCTCTTTTGCTATACTTTGTCGCTCATGATCACTGTAATCTCTACTCATTGTTTCTCCTTTATCAGATTGTGCAATTTCCCTGAGTATCCCCCACTGGAAAAATCTACCTTATTTGTTTGCGAGTTTCTCTCTAGGGTATACCTTACATATAGTTCATTATCTTCATTTACATAAACAGAAAAATTTATTCCACCCATAGGGTTATGTTGAATAGATTCTGTATCTATTTCATAAGACTGGATTACTCCTTTATTTGTAAAAGCTTTCCCATCTATGTAATTTAAATAATCCTCTATTATTTCTTTGACTTCCTCACTCTCTACAATTCTAACCATCTCATCGTGTTCTACTTGTTTCATTACTTTATATCCTCCTATGCTTAACCCAACGATAACTAATAAACTAGCTAAAACAATTCCTATAATTTTTAATGACTTCATGGCATCTCCTTTATGATATTTTACAAATATGTCATGTACTGATTTACTTATAGTATACAATAAAGATTGGATTTTCCATCCTCACTTGTCGCTTTAGAACCTTCATAGAGAACAGACACTTCAGAATGGTTTGGACTCTCAACTACGTAAACCTTCATTCCTGTCTCGTTTTCTATAACTCGACGAACTGTGCCAATGAAGCTTTTCTGAGTTTCTATACAAATATCATTGTCAACTTGTAATCTTTTATCGTATTCTTTTTCAGCGATTAACTTTCGTTCATAGTCGCTATACATAGAATTCATCAGTTTGAGTCTCCTTTTAATTTTTCCAGAGGTGGATTACTCCCACCGCCATTTCTTAATTTACCATCACTATCTTTATGTAAGAATACACTAACATTATAAGTTGAAGAATCATTTATATTCAAATAAACAATTATTCCTCCCATTGAATTATGTTCAAAAGAATCAACTTTATATGATTTAATAATTCCTTTTTCTGTTAGAGCATTCGGATCTATTTGTTTTAAGCGCAATTTAAATATCTCTTTCGCTTCCTCACTTTCTACAATCCTAACCATCTCATCGTGTTCTACTTTTTTCATCACTTTATATCCCCCTACGCTTAGTCCAACGATAACCAACAAACTAGCTAAAATAATTCCTATAATTTTTAATATCTTCATGACGTCTCCTTATGTTATTTTACAAATATGTCATGCGCTGATTTACTTATAGTATACCACAAGCATTATATTATTACCCTTATAGTCAAATTGAAGATTCATCAGGTAGTTAAAAATCTAGTAGTACGCAAAAAATTCTTTTCATCAACTAAAAAACTGTTGATACAAATTTTTCATTTGGTCTCGATTCAAAAACCTTCACTTTGTCATGTTCTCTTAACAAATTTCTTAAAAGGATTTCAAGTTAGAATATAATGAATGTGGTTCTGGAAATCACTATATAACATAAAAAGAGCATTTCCATTTCAGAAATACTCTTTTTTTATATTTGGAATATAATTTTTACTAAGTTCTTTTGAGTTTTCTTAATAAAAGTATTCTATCTCATTCCCATTTGGGCGAGTTTGATCTGGTATTTATTTTGATCAACTAGAAGTCCTTGTCCACCATAGATATCATAAGCGTCCACCCAGTCACCAAGTTCTGGGACGGTGAGTCTCTCAATGCCATTTTGAGCACCTTCTAGGACAGATAAGCCATTGGTCAACAAGAAGCTATATGGTAGATTTGTTGAGGTCATGCCAAAGACTTTTCCAAGTGCCTCTGATCCCGTAAAGAGCTTGGTTGGATCTTTGATTTGCTCAAGAACTGCTGACATGACTTGTTGCTGACGTTTGGTACGGCCGTAGTCTCCCTCGTCATCATCACGGAAGCGAGCATAGTTCAGCAAGGTGGATCCATTCATCTGCTGTTTTCCAACTTTGATGGTTTGGGTTGGGGACTCTGTCTCTGTTGCATGAAGGTCATCTCCAACTGTGGCTTCTGTTAAAGGTTGACCATTCAATGTTGAGAATTGGGCATCAATCGTTACTCCGTCAGGGAAGAGGGTATCAATAGCTGTTGCAAAGGCCTGAAAGTCAACTAGGGCATAGTACTTAATATCCAAATCAAAGTTGTCTTTTAGAACCTTGCGGACCATTTCAGCACCTTTTTGCCCTTCTTGTTCCCCAAGTTCATAGGCAACATTTAGTTTGTTATCCGTCTGTTTCTGGCCATTTACAATCTTACTATACCCGTCGATATAAACTAAGTTGTCACGCATAAAGCTGACTAGTTTAATCTTCTTATCCGATCCACTGACATTCAGTACCATGATCGTGTCGGTACGAGTCTCCGCACTATTTTGACCGATACGGCCATCTGTCCCCATGACTAGGATATTCACACCATCTTTGGTATCCTGACCGTTAAAGACCTCTACTTGAGCTGCCTTGGCGTCAGCTGGCTTATTTGTTGGATTGGCTGCTGACTGGAACCCTCTAAGAAACATGAAAATCATCCCTGCAAGCACACAAGTAATCAACAGCAGGAACCAAGTCAATATTCGTTTGAAGCGAATTCTTCTCTTTTTCTTTTTGACTTTAGGTTGAGGAGCTACCTTTTCACGTTTCTTAGACCGGCTTCTACTGCCGTAGGTCGGAAGATCAATATCTCTACCCCAAGTTTCTTCTTTTTCTTCTTGGTGGAAATGGTGAACTTCAGACTTGGGACCTGCCATTTTCTGTTGCAGATAATCAAATTCCCTCCGTTCACGGTCGTTGAGGTAATGAATATTTTTGAAGAGATAGTCATAACGTAACTGCTCGTGATGACTTAAAGGATTTTCTTTGCTCATTGACTCTCCTTTTCTAAATCAGTTATGGTAAAAATCGGGTAGGTCCCCAGAATCTTATGCTGGATTCCAATAGCTTCTAGTTCTTGTCTTGCAAAATGAACCAGTTCTTTGTCACTATAGTCTACATCGATAATGAAAAAGTATTCTCCCAAGGCTGTTTTAAGGGGGCGACTTTCAATCTTTGTTAAGTCAATCCCTCTCCAAGCAAAGGTCGAAAGTGCCTTGTAAAGAGCACCAGGTAAGTTGTCTGGTAAGGTCAAGGCCAAACTCATTTTTTCAGCTTGCGAGTTCAAAGGAATCTTCGGTATCTCAGCCCCTAACACCCAAAAACGTGTGAAATTGGCTTCCATTTCCTGAATATCCTCTGCAATCAATTCCAAGCCATATTCTTCAGCTGAACTTTTAGGAGCAATAGCTGCATAAGGCTGATCTGGATGTTCTGAAATAAATCGAGCTGCATAGGCGGTACTGGCTGTTACCTCAATTTTAGCCTCTGGATAGTGTTCATCGATGAATTTTTTTCCCTGAGCCAAAGCCTGAGGATGGGAAAAAATCTTCTCAATCTTAGTATGACTAGGAACTGTCATCAGTTGCTGGTGAATGGGTTGAACAATTTCTGCAACTGCTTGGATGCGAGCCTGGTGAAAAAGGTAATCCAAGCTTTCATGAACGCTACCCTCAATAGAATTTTCAACTGGTACCACAGAATAGTCCACCAAGCCTTGTTCATAGGCCTTGATGACATCTGTGATATTGGCAAAAGCCTGCAATTCCTCTTTGGGAAAAGCTGTCTGCACAACATGATGCGAAAAAGATCCCTTGGGACCTAGATAGGCAATTTTCATCTCAGTTCCTCTATAATTTCCTCTGGGCTTAACTTGGTCACATCCAGAACTTGACTGGCTACTTCCTCATACCAAGCTTGTCTTTCATGGAAAATAGCTGCTAGTTCTTCCTTACTATTATTTAGAAACAGCGGGCGCTGATGGTCCTTATCAGCTGCGATACGTTGGTAGAGGGTTTCAAAATCTGCTTTTAGGTAGATGTTATCAGGATTGGTTTTGAGCAAGTCACGATTTCTTCGAGAAATGACAACCCCTCCGCCAGTTGACACAACTCGGTCCGTTTTTAGTAAGTCAGCTAGGACTTCTGACTCTACTTGACGAAAGGCCACTTCTCCTTTTTCAGCGAAGAAATTCGCAATGGACATGCCCAAGCGTTCCTCGATTAAGGCATCCATATCGATGTAGTCTGGGTCCAATCCTCTAGCGATTGTCGACTTGCCTGCCCCCATAAATCCGAGTAATACCTTAGCCATGAATCAAGGTCTCCAAATCATCAAAGAAGCTAGGATAGCTGGTATTGATGGCTTCAGCACGGTCAAGTTCCACTTCTCCATCAGCAACCAAGAGGGCTGCGATGGCTGTCATCATTCCAATTCGGTGGTCACCAAACGTATTGACTCTAGCGCCATGAAGTCTTGATTTCCCTTTGATAATCATCCCGTCTGCTGTAGGAGTGATAGCCGCTCCCATGCTATTTAAGGCATCTGCCACCACCTGAATGCGGTCTGTTTCCTTTACCTTGAGTTCTTCAGCATCCTTAATGACCGTTACACCTTGCGCTTGCGTCGCGAGAAGGGCAATAATCGGCAATTCATCAATCAAACGTGGAATCAAGGCTCCACCAATCTCTGTTCTTTTTAGGTCTGAAGACTCGACAGTCAAGGTTGCTGATTTAGCAACTGGATCAATTTCAGTTATTTCTAGTTTTCCTCCCATGGCACGAATGACATCAATAATACCAGTACGCGTCTCATTGATGCCTACATTCTGCAGCACCACACGAGAGTTTGGAACAATCAAACCTGCGACCAACCAAAAGGCTGCACTGGAAATATCTCCTGGAACAACTACCTTTTGTCCGGTCAGTTTTTGTGGTCCTTGAACTGTGATTTCCTTGCCATCCACACTTAAATGGCCACCAAATTGCCGTAGCATATCTTCGGTGTGGTTACGAGTACATTCTTTCTCGATAATAACGGACTCCCCCTGAGCCTGCAAGGCTGCAAACATCAAGGCTGACTTAACTTGGGCAGAGGCGATTGGCAACTCATAATGAATCGGTCTTAAATTTTTCGTCCCTTTTAAATGAAGGGGAGGCAGGTCTCGCTCTGTTTGCCCTGAAATGCTAACCCCCATTTTTTTCAATGGAATCGTCACACGATCCATAGGACGTTTGGAAAGACTATCATCTCCAAACATCTCTACTTCGAAGTCTGCACCAGCAAGGACACCTGAAATCAGGCGAATCGAGGTGCCAGAATTCCCCATATCCAAGGCGTTTTGCGGCGCTTTTAAGCCATCCATGCCAACACCTTGAATGGTAATAACCCCATCTTTGTCCTCAATTTCAACACCAAGGTCACGAAAGACCTGCATGGTTGAGAGCACATCCTCTCCACGCAGAATATCATAAACCTTGGTCTCTCCCTCAGCCAAACTACCAAAAATAATCGAACGATGGCTGATAGACTTGTCACCTGGAACCCGGATACTGCCATGTAAGTGGCGAATGTTTGTTTTTAGTTTCATAGTTGACCTCATACTTGCAACACTTTTTCTTATTTTATCACAAAAAGGCCAGAAATTCCTGAAATTTCTGGCTTTTATACAGATAAAATACTATTTCAATAATTCTGAAACAGGTTCAAAGATAATTTTTTCAATGTCTGAAAGGTAAATAGATAATTGTTGCTGTTTGGCAAAGAAATCTGACAAAAGAGCGTTCTCTTGGATTTGTTTGCTGAAAGACTGCATCTTTTCTTGGAAAGAGGCGTCTGGCATTTGTCCCGTTTGCGCCATGACTTGGATTTCTTGCTGGAAAGCGAGGTAGTCTGCAAAAATCTTGCTAGCTTGTTCATCAGCTTGGATGGCATCTTTGGCTACCTTAACTGCCTTGTATTCTGGTAATTCACGTAACCCGCGGCTAAGTTCATTTGCACTATCGTAAATATTTGACATGATTTTCTCCTTATTTGATGACGACTGTGTAGTCGGTATTTTCTGTGATTAAACGCTCAGCTCGTTCTAAGTCTTGAGCATTTTTAAAGGAAATTTGTAGAATCCCGTGAATATCCTCACGGTTTTCTTCATTGATGTGGATATTGACCAAGGAAGTTCCACGTAGCAATTCCAAAATCCGCAAGATGACATCTTCTTCATCGGGAACATCGACATAGAGGTCGTAAGAGCTATCCACACCACCACGCTTATGGATTTCCATGGCCTGACGTTGCTCACGTGCTTGGTTGAAAAAGTTCCAGATTTGCTCTTCATCTCCCTTGCTGATGGCTTGTCCAACCTCATCTAGGCGCTCCTTGAAATCCGCAATTCGATCTAGAATAGTCTCACGATTGGACAAGAGAATGGAAGTCCACATACCTGGCTCGCTTTCCGCAATGCGAGTCATATCTCGAAAACCACCCGCCGCAAAGCGCCTTGCCATTTCATGATCTTGAGCATAAACTGCTGTCTGCTCCATGAGGCTGGAAGCCAGAATATGAGGAAAATGGCTAATCTGAGAAGTGACTCGATCATGCTCCTTGGCATCAATCTCGATGAAACGAGCATGGAGACCAGAAAGTAGGTCCGTCATTTCCTCAAGTGTGTCAGGACTTGTCAGGCTCGAAGGTGTGAAGATATAGTAGGCATTTTCAAAGAGATTAACATCCGCAGAGGCAGCCCCTGTCTTGTGGCTACCAGCCATGGGATGGGCCCCGACAAAGCAAACAGGCTTGCCAGCTAAATACTGCTCTGCCGCATCCACAATGGCTGACTTGGTTGAGCCTGCATCCGAGATAATGACGCCTTCTTTCAAGTCTAAATCTGCCAGCTCCTTTATAAAAGCAATGGTCTGCTTGATTGGCAAGGTCAGAATGATGACATCTGCTAGGGGAGCGAAACTGGCAAAATCATCCGTCGCACGGTCAATCATCCCCCGCTCCAAGGCAATATCTCTCGAAGCCTGACTGCGATTATAACCCAAAATTTCATAATCCGGATGATCACGCTTGATACCGAGTGCCATAGAAGCACCAATCAAACCGAGACCTGCGATATAGATGGTTTTTGCCATAAGGACTCCTTAATAGTTCTTTGTATAGTCTCGGTGCTTGGCAACTGCCTCTTTTAATTCCTCTAGATTGTCAGATGAGAATTTTTCAAGGATTTCTTGCGCCAGAACCGTTGCCACAACAGCTTCCATGACCACACCTGCTGCTGGAAGAGCGGTCGGATCACTTCTCTCCACGGTTGCCTTATAGGGTTCGTGGGTTTCGATATCCACACTCATAAGAGGTTTATAAAGAGTGGGAATGGGTTTCATAACTCCACGAACAACAATGGGTTGCCCATTGGTCATACCACCTTCGAAACCACCTAGATTATTGGTACGGCGAGTATAGCCGTCTTCTTTAGACCAGAGAATTTCATCCATAACCTGGCTACCTTTGCGGTAACCAGCTTCAAAGCCAAGACCAAATTCCACCCCTTTAAAGGCATTGATAGAAACAACTGCTTGGGCCAATCTGGCATCCAATTTTCTGTCCCATTGGACATAGGAACCAAGGCCAACTGGAACGCCTCCGACGACTGTCTCCACAACCCCACCGATGGTATCACCGTCACGTTTGATTTGGTCAATATAGTCCTTTATTTCTTGTTCTCGCTCTTGGTTGACAATAGAAACTTCTGACTGGGCAGCTCGTTCCTTAATCTCAGCGACTGTCAGATTTTCAGGTACATCGATTTCCTTGCCACCAAAGACCACGACATGGTTAGCAATCTCCATATCTAGCTCAGCTAAGAGACGTTTGGCTACTGCCCCAACAGCAACTCGCATGGTGGTTTCACGAGCTGATGAACGCTCCAAAGAATTTCGCAAATCATCAAAACGGTACTTGATGCCCCCAACCAAATCGGCATGACCTGGGCGAGGATGGGTAATTTTTCGTTTGCTTTTAAGGCGGTCTTCAATGTCCTCCGCAGACATGATATCCAACCATTTTTGGTGGTCCTTATTGATGACATCCATGGTAATGGGAGCCCCTGTCGTCTTCCCGTGACGAACGCCCGAAGTAAAGACAACCTGGTCACTCTCAATCTTCATACGGCCACCACGACCGTAGCCACCCTGACGGCGTTTAAGGTCTCCATTGATATCCTCAGCTGTCAAAGGAAGTCCAGCTGGAATTCCTTCAATGATAGCTGTCAGACGGGGGCCGTGTGATTCTCCTGCAGTTAAATATCTCATACATTCTCCTTATTTTACCAAGTAGTCTTTCATCTCTTCCAGAGAAACTGGGTGAATGGTCGCTGAACCAAGCTCTGGTACCAAGACCAATTTCAAGGTGTTGCCACGCGCTTTCTTATCATGAGTCAAAGCCTGATAGAGCTTGTCAACATTCCAGTTTTCATAGTCAATAGGTAAACCAAATTTCTGGCACATCTCTCTAATGGACTGGGTTATTCCTTCTAGCATAAGACCTTTTTCCTCAGCAACCTTGGAAATCTGCACCATCCCCATGGCCACGGCCTCACCATGCATGACTTCCCCATAACCAGCAGTCGCTTCGATAGCATGACCAATGGTGTGACCAAAATTGAGGTAAAGGCGAACACCATTATCCAACTCATCTTCGACCACCATCTTGCGCTTCACCTGACAAGAATGTTCAATCAAAGTCTCTGCATGTTCCAAAATGCTCTCTACAGAACCATCTAACTCCGTCAAGAGAGCCCAAAGTTCTGGATCCTCAATCAAGCCATACTTGATAACCTCACCCATCCCTTCAATCAACTCTCTTTTCCCGAGTGTTGCAAGGACAAGCGGGTCAATCAGAACCCCATCTGGTTGGGCAAAGGTACCCACCATATTTTTAGCAAAAGGAGTATTGACGCCCGTCTTTCCACCGATAGAAGAATCAACCTGGGCTGTCAAACTAGTCGGAATCTGAACAAAGTGAATGCCTCGCATATAGGTAGAGGCTACGAAACCAGCTAGGTCCCCAACAACACCTCCACCAAGAGCCACGATTCCATCGCTACGAGTCAACCCCTGCTTAACTAGAAATTCATAGACTTTCTGAACAGTGGTTAAATTTTTTCGTTCTTCGCCTTCTAAAAAGTCAAAAACAGCTACCTGAAAACCAGCATCTTCTAGGCTGAGTTTAACCTTCTCTGCATAGAGAGAGGCTACATGGTTGTCGGTTACGATAACCACTTTTTGTGGTTGCCAGAGTTCTCGCAACCATTGACCAGCCTGAGCCAGACAACCTTTTTCAATCTGAATATCATAAGGATGATGTGGAATATCGATTCTGATTTTCATAGTAGGGTCTCCTTTTCATTATTGGTATTTTTCTGTTAAGGACTGCCAAATCTCGTCTGTCGGCATTTCTTTACCTGTCCACAGTTGAAAAGCTTCAGCAGCTTGATAGAGCAACATCCCCAGACCATTGACGGTTGGATTGCCCTGACTTCTAGCCCATTTCAAAAACGGCGTCTCAAAAGGTTGGTAAATGATATCTGCCACCAAGAGAGTTTCTGGCAAATTGATGCTTTCTGGAACTGGGGACGACTGACCATCCATTCCTACACTGGTCGCATTGACCAGTAAATCCGACTCAGCAATCCTTTCTTGCAAGACAGAAACATCTTCTAAAGCATATAAGTCCACTTTAAAACCTGTTTGCTCCTGCAACTTGTCTAGGTAAGGTCTTGTTTTTTCCATAGAAGCTGAACGCACAAAGACAGAAATTTGACTGACGCCGTCCAAAATAGCTTGAGCCAAGATTGATTTGGCCGCACCACCAGCACCCAAAATGGTCATTGTTTTACCTGAAATTGTAAAAGAAGGCAAGCTCTTAAAAAATCCCTTGCCATCTGTATTATATCCAATTAACATTCCGTCTTGATTAACAACTGTATTGACTGCCCCAATCAAACGAGCCTCATCGCTCAACTCATCCAGATAAGGAATCACTTGCTCCTTGTAAGGCATAGACAGGTTAATTCCAAACATCTGGTAACGGCGAATATTGGCGACTGTTTCTGCCAAATCACCCGCTTCAATCTCCCAAGCTACATAGGCACCATTAATAGCTGTCGCCTCAAAGGCCCTATTGTGGATAAAGGGTGAAATAGAGTGTTTGATGGGATTGGCAACAACTGCAGCTAAACGTGTATAGCCATCAAGCTTCATCCAAAATCTCCCTGATTTTCTTCATGTTTGATAGCGAAATCTGACCTGGGGCACTCGCTTCATCCAGACTAGCAAATGACCAACTCGAACCCGTCACATCTGAAGTAATGCGTGATACCTTGCCCATTTTCCCCATGGAAATGGTCACGTACTCTTGCTCAGGATTGAGTGTTTTAAATCCTCGAGTGTAGTTCATCAGGTCTAAAACATCCTGCTCCGTATGGGCCATAACTGATACCTTGACCACTTTCGGAGAGAGACTGGTCAACTCAGACAAAATTTCCATCATGTTTTCAGGTGTCTCCTGGAAATTATGGTAACTCAAAACAAGATTTGGAAAATCCAACATTTCCTCAAAAACGTCCTTATAGCTGAAATACTCAAAATCTACATAATCCGGCTGATAGAGTTGAGTAACTTCCTTGATGATTTGAACATACTCTTCTGAGGAAAGTTCGATTTCTCCTCCCTCAGCGCGAGTCCGAAGGGTAAAGACCAGTTCGCGTCCTGCAAATTTCTCAAAAATAGCGGGTGCTACCTGTAAAATAGCGTCCTTTGTAAGAAAGTCCGCACGCCACTCAATGATATCGGCATCTTCATACCTAGTAGCATCCAGTTCTTGCGCTTCTTCTAAACTTCTTGGCATTACTGAAACGATTAATTTCATTTACTAACCTTCATACTAATCACCTTGAGGTAATTACTGCTTTCATCTTTTTTATTATAGGCAAAGTCTGCTGGAAGACCATATTGGTTCAAGACCTGATACCTTCTTCCTGCAAAACCTTTATCAATTTGTTCTGTAAATTTCTGGCGGGAAACATTGGCAGCATTGGTACTGGCAATGATAATCCCTCCCGGATTTAAAATCTCTAGACTCTGGGAAATCAACTTGTGATAGTCCTTAGCTACAGAGAATGTTTGTTTTTTATTGCGGGCAAAGCTCGGCGGATCAAGCACAATCACATCATAGGTCAAGCCTTTTCGCTTGGCATACTTGAAGTACTCAAAAACATCCATGACGATAAAACGGTGATTGTCCGTGCTGAATCCATTTGCCTGAAAATGAGCTTCTGACAGCTCTCTGGACCGTTTGGCCAAGTCGACAGAAGTCGTCTCACTAGCGCCTCCCATCGCTGCAGCAACAGAAAAGGCAGCCGTATAGGAAAACATATTGAGCAAGGATTTGCCCATGGCTAGACCGTCAACCAGACTCCCACGAACCTCATGCTGGTCTAGGAAAATCCCTGTCATCAAGCCATCATTCATAAAGACTTGATAGAGAACGCCATTCTCAAGAACAGTAAAGTAATCTGGCGCTTCCTCACCATAAACAGAGGCAGACTCGTAGTCTAGACCTTTAAAACGAATCTTTTCATAAGCCCCCAAAACCTCAGGGAAAACTTCCTTAAAAGCCTTTACGATCAGCTCACGAATCTGGTAAACAAAGGAGTTGTACCAAGAAAAAACAGCATAATCTCCATAGAGATCAACAGTCAGACCACCAAAACCATCCCCCTCTTGGTTAAAAAGGCGAAAGGCAGTAGTCAAGTCATCTTGATAATAAGGCTTTCTAGCTTCCTTAGCCTTACGAAACAGGATTTCAAAAAAGGCTTGATGGAAACGAACCTTTTCCTTGCTGATGAACCAACCGATTCCCTTATTCTGTTGAGAAAGATAGGCGCTCCCTAAAAATTTCCCGTCTTGACTAAGAACTTCTACTGCCTGATCCGTCAGTTCAATATCTGTTAAATCACTTGCTTCCAAAAGAACTAGACCCTTAGCTAGCTTTTTTTCAACGCGTCTGCTGACCCTAATTCTATACATAGCTACTATTATAGCAAATTTTGTGACAATTCTCAAAAAAGAAACCGTTTAACCATTTGTACTTTAGTTTACTGAGTGTCATTTTTGTTCAAATAAGTATATGCCATTTACTTTTTCAGCAAAACATCCTCTCCCTTGTGATGGAAATAGAGATTTTATTCGCTAAAAATAGACAATTTCAGAAATGAGTATAGAATCTTGCGCAAACGTTTGCCTAGTTCTAAACTTTATGGTAGAATAAAACACAACATTGATAAGCAAGAGGAAAAACAATGCAAAATCAGACACTTATGCAATACTTTGAATGGTATCTGCCTCACGACGGCCAACACTGGACGCGACTGGCTGAAGATGCTTCACACCTAGCTCATCTGGGGATTAGCCACGTCTGGATGCCACCTGCCTTCAAGGCAACCAACGAAAAAGATGTCGGCTATGGTGTTTACGATCTTTTTGACCTAGGCGAATTTCACCAAAAAGGAACTGTCCGTACCAAGTATGGGTTTAAAGAAGACTATCTTCAAGCCATTCAAGCCCTAAAAGCACAGGGAATTCAACCTATGGCCGATGTGGTGCTCAATCACAAGGCTGCTGCCGATCATATGGAAGCCTTTCAGGTTATTGAAGTGGACCCTGAGGATCGTACCGTTCAACTAAGCGAGCCCTTTACTATCAATGGCTGGACTCACTTTACTTTCGATGGTCGCCAAGATACCTACAATGACTTCCACTGGCACTGGTACCACTTCACAGGTACAGACTACGATGCCAAACGCCGTAAGTCTGGTATTTACCTGATCCAGGGGGACAACAAAGGCTGGGCAAATGAGGAATTGGTCGATAACGAAAACGGTAACTACGACTACCTCATGTATGCTGACCTAGACTTTAAGCATCCTGAAGTCATCCAAAACATCTATGACTGGGCTGACTGGTTCATGGAAACGACTGGTGTAGCTGGTTTCCGCTTGGATGCCGTTAAGCACATCGACTCCTTCTTTATGGGCAATTTCATCCGTGATATGAAGGAAAAATACGGTCAAGATTTTTATGTTTTTGGGGAATTTTGGAACCCAGATAAAGAAGCTAACCTAGACTATCTTGAGAAAACAGAAGAACGTTTTGACCTTGTCGATGTTCGCCTCCACCAAAACCTCTTTGAAGCTAGTCAGGCTGGAGCAAGCTACGACCTTCGTACTATCTTTACTGATAGCTTGGTTGAACTCAAGCCTGACAAGGCTGTCACTTTCGTTGACAACCATGATACTCAACGAGGACAGGCTCTTGAGTCTACTGTTGAAGAATGGTTCAAGCCAGCAGCCTATGCCCTTATTCTATTACGCCAAGATGGACTTCCATGTGTCTTTTACGGAGATTATTACGGTATTTCAGGGCAATTTGGTCAACAAGATTTCAGAGAAGTTCTTGACCGTCTCCTAGCCATCCGAAAAGACTTGGCCTATGGAGAGCAAACAGACTACTTTGACGATGCCGACTGTATTGGATGGGTCCGTTCAGGCGCTGAACATCAATCCCCAATCGCAGTCTTGATTTCAAATGACCAAGAAAATAGCAAGTCTATGTTTGTTGGTCCAGAATGGGCTGATCAAACCTTTGTTGACCTCCTTGAAAATCACCCAGCACAAGTTACAATCAATGCTGAAGGTTATGGAGAATTTCCGGTAGCAGCGGGTTCAGTCAGTGTCTGGGCAACAAAATAAACCTATCAGCTACAAGCCAGATCCAACCGGATTTGGCTTTTTTGTATGCACAAAAAGACCTACCCAAATGGATAGATCTTTATTGTCTTATAATTTACCTGCTACTGCATCCAAGAGTTCTTGGATTTTAGCTTGGTTGCTTCCTCCTGCCATGGCCATGTCTGGTTTACCACCACCACGTCCATCAACGATTGGAGCCAATTCTTTGACAAGGTTTCCTGCATGCACATCTTTTGTCTTGCTAGCTACAAGAACATTGACTTTGTCACCGATAGCGGCAACTAGGACAAGCACATCAGAGTAGTCTTTTTGTTTCCAGTTATCCGCAAAGGTACGAAGGGCACCTGCGTCTGATACAGAAACTTGGCTTGCAATGTAACGGTGACCGTTGACTTCCTTCACATCCTTGAAGACATCACCTGCAGCTGCAGCTGCTGCTTTTTCCTTCAATTCTGCATTTTCTTTTTGCAATTGACGAAGTTGCTCTTGAAGTCCTTCAACCTTGTGAGGAACTTCCTTGAGTTGAGGTGCTTTCAAGGTTGCTGCGACGGCTTTCAGAGCGTCTTCTTGTTCACGATAAGCTTCAAAGGCTTCCTTACCAGTTACTGCCAAGATACGGCGGGTACCTGAACCGATTCCTTCTTCTTTGACAATCTTGAAGAGACCGATTTCAGAAGTATTGCCAACGTGGGTACCACCACAGAGTTCCACTGAGTAGTCACCGATGGTCACAACACGAACTTCCTTACCGTATTTCTCACCAAAGAGGGCCATAGCTCCCATTTCTTTAGCCGTGTCAATATCTGTCTCAACAGTTTCTACAGCAATTGCTTCCCAAATTTTCTCATTAACTTGCTGTTCAATGGCGCGCAACTCTTCAGGAGTCACAGCTTGGAAGTGAGTGAAGTCAAAGCGAAGGAATTCGACTTCGTTCAGAGATCCTGCTTGTGTCGCATGGTGGCCAAGGATATTGTGAAGAGCCGCATGGAGCAAGTGAGTCGCAGTGTGGTTTTTCATAACACGATGACGACGGTTGGTATCGATAGCCAAGGTGTATTCTTGGTTCAAAGCAAGTGGTGCAAGAACTTCAACAGTATGAAGAGCTTGTCCGTTTGGTGCTTTTTGCACATCCGTCACATTCGCTACGACATTTCCTTTAGCATCCAAGATTTGACCGTGGTCAGCTACCTGTCCACCCATTTCAGCGTAGAATGGAGTTTCTGCAAAAATGAGAGAGGCAGTTCCTTCTGAAACAGCTTCTACTTCAGCATTGTTCGCTACGATAGCCACCAACTTAGAAGGCAATTGGCTGGCATTATAGTTGAAGACACTTTCCACTGTAATGTTTTGAAGGGTTTCATTTTGCATTCCCATTGAGCCACCCTTAACAGCAGACGCACGCGCACGTTCTTGCTGTTCTTTCATGGCTGCTTCAAAACCTTCACGATCGACAGTCATCCCAGCTTCTTCAGCGATTTCTTCAGTCAATTCTACTGGGAATCCGTAAGTGTCGTAGAGTTTGAAGACATCTTGCCCCGCGATAACGTTTTGACCTTTCGCTTTCA
>CAUSPE010000010.1:0-49792 GCA_963533485.1 uncultured Streptococcus sp. | reverse complement strand
TGAGTATCCTCCATAAGCAAGGCGATTTTTGTCCAGGCGATAAAGCGACTGCAACCTGTCTAAAAGACCTCCAAATAAATGATCATGATAGACCTTTGCCTGACCGCCAAAATCTGGAGTCCCCTCTCTCAGAGCAGCTGCCTTCCATGGAGTGTATTCATCTAGGCGATTTTTAGAGGTCAAGCCCACTAAAATCACAGATTCTGAAAGGGAAGATAGGAAATCCAAGTTTCCATCATTCAAGAGAATAGCTGGATAGGTTTGATTAGGGTCATAGGTCGAAGGAAGACTGACCTTGACTTGGATCCCTTCCCAATCAAACTCATTATTTATTGATAAAGTCATTGATTTTCTCAAGGGAATCAATCACTGCTGGACCATAGTCCATCAACTCATCGTAAGAAATGGTCATGATTTTTTGATTCTTAATTGCAGGAACGTTTTCCAAAACTTCATTTGCCTTCATCAACTCTACTGCGTTGGCATCCAATTTTTTATTGCGGTCGCTGGTTACATAGATAATCAACTCAGGATCCATTGACACGAGATTTTCCAAGGTCAAGCCTGATGTTCCCGTTGCAACATTTGTATAACCAAGTTGATTCAACAAGCTTTCTTGCAAAGCAGACTTGTAGGCACCGAAGGTTTCATCATTATAAGCAACCATAATCAAAGCCTTTTTCTTTTCACCTTGGCTTGTTGGGTTTGCTTTCTTAACAGCGTCAATTTTAGCTTGTAATTGAGCTGCGTATTCATTAGCCTTGTCCTGAACATTGAAAATCATTCCAAGATTTTTGACATCTTCTACAATATTCCCCAAATCTTGCTGAATCGTTGAGAGAGAAGCTTTTTGTGTATAGACTGGGATTTTATTTTCATTCCAAGTGCTAACTGTCCCCAAGGATTTTTCAGAAAACATCATGTTTCGACCCATCACCGCATCTGGCTCATAAGAAAGGACTGTCTCTTGTGAGACTGTTTTTTTATCCCCAATTTGAGGAATCGTCGCAATCGCGTCCTTGTATTTGTCCGTCACAGCATTGTCAGGGTTGAGCATGCCAGCAATTTTATCCTTCAAGCCTAGCTCCAATAAGATTTCAGTGGTTGAAAGATTGTTGGTGATAACTTTTTCAGGTGCCTTGTCAAAGACTTGTTCGACTTCATTCCCTTTCGCGTCATAGGTTTTGACCGTTAGCGGATAAGTCGTCTCTGTGCTGGCCTTTTGACTTGTTTCTGTGCTAGATTGTGTGGTAGCTTTTTCTGTAGTAGTATTGCCACAAGCTGCCATGGTTAGGGTAGCTACTGTTACGAGTAAAATGCTGAGTGTTTTTTTCATCTTGTTTTCCTTTTCATTCTTATAAATAGTGAATCATAGCTTGCTGATCCTCGGTCCAAGTAA
This sequence comes from uncultured Streptococcus sp., assembly GCA_963533485.1. Taxonomy (GTDB): domain Bacteria; phylum Bacillota; class Bacilli; order Lactobacillales; family Streptococcaceae; genus Streptococcus. Next base: position 48,393 of record CAUSPE010000010.1, on the reverse strand, counting down.
CCTGACTTTGAACTCCATATACAGTTTGCAATGACTCAGGGGTGATGGTCTCCTTTGGAGTCCCTTGGTAAAGGATTTCTCCCTCTTTCATCAGATAGAGATAATCCGAATAGCGACAAGCAAGTTGAATATCATGCAGGACAGCTAGAACATTGACCTTGAGCTTCTTCACAATGGCCAACAAGTCTAGCTGATACTTGATATCCAGGTGATTGGTTGGTTCGTCCAGGAGCAAGAGAGTCGGTTCTTGCGCCAAGGCGCGGGCTAGTAAGACTCGCTGTTTCTCTCCCCCTGACAGGGACGAATAGAGACGAGTTTTCTTCTCAAGCATATCCACCTTGACGAGAGCATCTTGAACGAGGGCATAATCCCTTTCCTTTTCCTTTTGTAGAAAAGAGAGGTGGGGAGTTCTTCCCAGCAAGACGATTTCCTCAACTGTACAATCAAACTGCAATTGATTAAACTGAGTCACAACTGCCATTTGCTTGGCTGTTTCTTTGAGTGACCAATGCTCCAGTGGCTTTCCATCTAGGCTTATCAAGCCTTTGTCCGCCTTTTCCTGACGATAGAGGAGTTTAAGCAGGCTGGTTTTCCCACTTCCATTTGGTCCTAGTATCGTGTGAAATTGATGCCCCTCAACCTTAAGAGAAACTCCTTTGAGGATTTTTTTCTCTCCTAGTCCAAAATGGATATCCTGACAAATCAAGTCCATATCAGCCCCTCACCTCCCTTCGCCTACCTCCAACAATGTAGATAAAGAAGGGAGCACCTACTAAGGCTGTGAAAATACCAATCGGCAGCTCTGCGTTTGGAATGATGATACGAGAGAGTACATCTGCCCAGATGACAAAGAGGGCACCCAGTATGGTCGCAACAGGAAAAAGTCTCCTGTAATTCGTTCCTACTAACCCTCGAGCTAAATGTGGAGTAATCAGACCGACAAATCCAATAATCCCACAAGTTGCCACTAAGACTGCTGTCAGCACAGCCACCATGGTCACATAAAGATACCAATAGAAGCGTAAGGGAATTCCCAAAGTTAAAGCAGCCTCATCTCCCATCATCATCGCATTAAAAACACGATACTGGGTAGCGAAAAATAAAAAGGCCATTCCTACTACTATAGTTGGCAGGACTAAGTCAGACCAGGTAGTCCCGGCAAGCGAGCCCATAGTCCAAAACTTAATGGTCATCACACTGTCAGCATTAGCGCCAACTGAGATAATAAAGTTTGAAAAAGCTAGAAAGAGAGCATTGACCACCGTTCCTGATAAGATCAGACTAGATGTTGTCATCCTTCCCTGCATAGAGGCAATGATAAGGACAGCGATTGTTGCCAAAATAGCTCCAAGGAAAGCTCCAAGGCTAATCACCAATTTTAAACCAAGAATGATGCTCAAAGTTGCCCCTAAAGTTGCACCCGCAGAAATTCCTAAGACATAAGGCTCTGCGATGGGATTGTTCACTGTAGACTGCATCACGCTACCACACATAGAAAGACCAGCCCCTACTATCAGACCTAACAGTACTCGGGGGAATCTCATGTTCCATACAATGGCAAGAGTAGACTTGGAAACCTCTCCTATCTCAAGAGGAAATCCCAATCTGCTCACAATGATCCGATAGGTATCTCCTAGATCAATCGCTACGGACCCCATAGAAACAGCTAGAAAAAGTGAAATTCCTAAAACACTTAGCAAAACACCCAAAAACAACACAAATTGCAAATCTTGTCGGCTTCCAGAAAATTTGGAAAGCATGAAAACCTCCTTATACAAAATTAAAAATTTAGAAAATTCTCATAAAAAGTATACCATATTTCTATTAGATGAACAAGGATGGAGACATATATAGAAAAAGCCCTCTGAATATCAGAGAGCTTGATTTGAGCTCAGGCTAAAATCCTAGTGAAAAAAAATCTCCACGATCAGAAAAGTCTCTATCGTGCCATTTTCATACATGATGTATAGTCCAAGTAGAATGAATACTAAGGGCACAATGATTCGCTCGTATTTTTCAATTGTCTCGAATATTAACGGAATAGAGGATAACACCCGACTAATCTCGCAAAAGATAATTATGCCGATTACAAACACAAGCAACGCCACGAGGGTCTGTGACCGATCTAACGAAGCAAAATAAGGTATATAGATACCTAAATTATCTCCACCAGACGCAATTGTCAGCAATGTAACTGTCCAAAACAGTTGATTTGCCTTGCTTTGTTCTAATCTTTCAATAATTTCTTCCTCTTCTTCTTCCTCACCTTCTCCAACAATTGCAAAGCGAATCCCTAAATAGATAGGGATTAAACCAAGCAATCCAACCATCCATTCTTCAGGCACGAAATTAACGACATAAGCAGCAACTAAACTCGCCCCTACAAGTAAGCCTGTTCCTAGATATTGCCCCGCATAAATATGCCATTTCTGTTTATTCTGTGATAGCTGTGCAAATAAAATAATTAAAATAATTAAATAATCGATACTGGTGGAAATATAAACACCAATAGCAGATATGATTGTCTGTCCCATAAAAACCTCCTGTATTAGTCAGTAATAAATCAGCAGATTTTAGGAGAGCACAGACACATTAATTTAGCTATCGCTAGTGGGTAATGTCGAACGTAGGAAAGCATTTTACTCCTCCTCAAAACGTAGTTACAAAGTAATTTCTAACTGGAATTCGGTGACTACTTCCATGTAGAGTATAACATACTATACTTTACTTCGTAAAGTGTGGGCTCTCCGAGGGGGCTTGCAGACAGTTACTCGGCTTGAAAAGCCGAGTAACTGCGTACCTTCATGGTGTCATTAGCTGATACCATTTGAGGTTTTTGTAGTCTCCAAAATTGTGACCGATAAAACAACGTCATTTCCTGCGCGTGCTGCACTAGAGTTTTTGTAGTCTCCAAAATTGTGACCGATAAAACCTGTTGCTGATAATTTAATGAAAGTTGCGGGTTTTTGTAGTCTCCAAAATTGTGACCGATAAAACCTCAATAAAAAAGCTCTCTGCATATCAGAGAGCTGATTTGAGCTCGGGCTATAATCCTAGTGAAAAAGATGAAACTCCTTGCGTTCATCAAACACTGTGTTGTTTCCCTATTTTCATACGGATTTTTGGCGCCCTTAGCATCATAATTCTTGCTGGATAAAACGTTTATAAACTAGGCGACAAGCCGAAGATTGTACGAAAATGTTAGTGAAACAAAAAATCTCCCCGAAGGGAGATCATTCTGGTTTATTTTACCTTACAGTGCTAGGAACCGTAACCGAAGATAATACTTGAGTATATCGAGGTAAGGTGACAACGCAATGTAAGTGGAAAATAAAGCAGATTAGCGACGAAGTCCTAGAGAGTTGATCAACTCACGGTAACGGTTAACGTCGTTTTTACGCAAGTATGCAAGCAAGTTACGACGGCGACCGATTTTCTTCATCAATCCACGGTAAGTAGCGTGGTCTTTTTTGTGTTGTTTGATGTGTTCGTTAAGGTGGTTGATTTCCCAAGTAAGGACAGCAACTTGAACCTCTACTGAACCTGTATCACCTTCGTGACGTGCATATTGTGCAATGATTTCATTTTTTTTCTCTTTTGAGATTGCCATGATGTTTCTCCTTTTTATTTGGCTTCATCCGAGTGACAGGTTGGCATGCCTGTAACCAAGAAGAAGTTATTTGTCTTTACGACAGTTCTTATTCTACCAAGAAGCAGGGACTTTGTCAACTGATTTACTGTTTAAAACCGTGAATTACTCTACTGATTTCAGGGCTTCAAGCATATCCACTTTTCTTACAATTAAATCACTCTTTACTATCATTATAAGGCTTTTTCAACCGGTTGGAAACTAGAAGCAAAAACAAAAAACCTAGAAATCCTAGGCTTTCTGTTTATAAATTATTTTCCAAGGTAGTATTCAGAAACCACGTTCAATTTTTCGTCAAATTCGAATACCAATGGTGGGAAGTTAGGGATTTCCACGTCCATGATTTCGTCATCTGACAATTGTTTGATGTGTTTTACAAGGGCACGGATTGAGTTACCGTGAGCTCCTACGAATACGTTTTTACCATCTTTAAGTGCTGGAGCGATTTTATCTTCCCAGAATGGAAGGGCACGTTCCAAAGTCACTTTCAAGTTTTCAGCATCTGGAATAACTGAGTCGTCAAGTGAAGCGTAACGACGGTCAGTGTGAGCTGAGTGCTCATCATCACGATCCATGTTTGGAGGCAATACATCGTATGAACGACGCCAGATGTGAACTTGCTCATCACCAAATTGTTCAGCAGCTTCAGCTTTGTTTTTACCAGTCAAACCACCGTAGTGACGTTCGTTCAAGCGCCATGATTTTTCAACTGGAACCCACAATTGGTCAGAAGCTTCAAGAGCCAAGTTTGTTGTTTTGATCGCACGTTTCAATACTGAAGTGTAAGCTTGGTCAAATTCGATACCAGCTTCTTTGATCAATTTACCAGCGTCAATCGCTTGTTGTGTTCCTTTTTCAGACAAATCAACATCAGCCCAACCAGTGAAAAGGTTAGCTTTGTTCCATTCAGACTCACCGTGGCGAGCAAAAACCAATTTTACCATTAGATGGATTCTCCTTTAAATTTTCCGAGGTTTTCCCTCGTTTATCTATTCTATTTTACACAATTTTTCACAAAAAAGCTAGTTAAAATCAACTAAAAAGAGAGAACGGTGTCCTCTCATCTAGATATTATTAATTCGCGATATTCAATCAAGAAACGATTGCAATTATTTGTTATTTAAAGCATCAATTAAACGATCAGTATTCTTAGTTACATTAGTATCATTGTAACGATTATGAATTAGACCTTCAATTGTTTCTTTGCAATTTTCAAGATTAGCTTTTTCAAATACTACCACACTGACAACATGTGTTCCACCAGAAGCAAGATGCAAAACTAGTAGAGTTTGAAAAGCACTTAGCACTGTTAATACACCATAAGCCGCTAATATCAATCCCCCAATAAATGAATTTTGCATCATTGAAAGGCCAATAAGAGCGAAAATTATACCCAAGCAAATGTTTTGAAATCAAGACGAAATGAACTATCTACACTTGCAACATGATCAACAGGAATTGTTTTATTTTGAGAACCCAGTGGAATAACTTTTAAAATAGTAGGGTTAGAAGTTTTTATAAAGACTCCCTCTAAAGTAATGGAAGCTTTTAAATAGAATGTTAAATACGATGTAATGAAAGATTGTTTCATAATATTCTCTTTTTATTTTTTCAAGTTGTATTACATCATGTTTTCTTATAAAAAAGCATTTTGCTAACATATTCTTTTGCCAGATAATTCTTTAAATAAAAAAACAACCCTCAAACGGGTTGTTTCACTAGACTATCAGACAAGGCCACGGACTTCTTTTAAAAATTTAGAAAAAGTAACAGCACCTTTAATGATTAGAAATCCTCCTATCCACTCGGTCGCTGAAAGAAAGCCCAGCACGCCACCAATGATAAATAAAATAGAAGGCAGCATTCGAAGTTGTTGATCCTCTTCGAAATAGATTAACATAAAGGTCCCTAATGCAATCATCAAAATCTTAAAAAATGTCAGGAGCAAAGAAAAGGCAACCGTGACAACCAGCATTTTTGAAGGATCTTTATAGATGATGGCCCCAGTATAGGATAGCAAAAATCGTAGGACAGGTCCCAAAAGTAAGGTTATACCTGCCAGCATGCCCAGTCTCCAATTGAGTCGAACCAATCTATCTCTCTCCATAAAAACCTCCTTCTCTCGTAGCTATCATTCTACCATATTTGCTCCAGAAACAAAAGACCTTCTCCGTCACAAACAAATCGCCTACCAGCTTTCAGACAGCCGGACATAAAAAGAGAAGATCTGTCGATCCTCCCTTTTCATTTTCCACCCCTTATTTCTTAAAAATAGAGGTTCTGAAGTCGTTTGTTTGGTCAAGATAGGCCTTAAAGATTGCTCTCTTCAACTTATGAACGGCACTATCATACTCTGGATTATAGTTGCTCCAACGAGGACTTACAGCATCCTTGAGAACAGCTTGATCCATGAGGGCTTGCAATTCACTCACTTGATTGATGGTCTCTGTCGTATAGTTTGGCCATGGTTTTGTCGGATCTTTAAAGGTCACTTGTTTCAAGTTTTTAAACTGATCCACACGTTCTTTGTACATGGCTTTCTTGAAATCTGCCCAAGATGCATACTTGCCTTCAAACACCTTGTCCAATACAAGATCATCTGTCACCAATCCACGTTCTTTCCCATAGAGATTGATGGTTTTACCTTTTTGTTTGGCAACTTCTTCGTATTGGTTTGAGATATAAGGTACCATTCCATCCTTAAAGCCTTTGGCAGCCAAAAGTTCGTAAGCGATCCGACGTCCCATAAGGTCCCCTGGCGTGCCTTTCTCACTGCTGAGAGCTGAAAAGATTGGGGCAAAGAGTTTAATGGTATAGTAGCCATTTCGTTCATAGTCGCCAGTCTGGTACTCACGAGCTGATAAGATGTTGTGGTCAATCAAACTTTCAAAGTTGATTAGTTTATTTGCCTCTGCTTCTGTCAATTCTTTGACTACGTTAGTGGCGTAAACCTCATTTCCATCTGCTGGATCTCTTACATACTTGTTCTCAATCTTTCTGAGTGCCGCCATTTTCTGGTAAACATTCAGTTTCTTAACGATTGATTGCCCTTCGAGATATTCCAGCATGTAGATGAGGTCAAACATATTATGGACATAGTTCTGAAGATCTGCAGCGTTTTGGAATCTCTCTGTCGGATCCAAGACTTGCAGACGGGATCCCTCTGTACTATCTGATTTTGAGTGTTTCAAGATAGAATTGATGGTAATGGTTGCGTCACTTGGTTGGTCAGGGGCTTGCAATAAGCCTTTTGCGAAGAACTCTGGTCCCAAGCCACTTCTACGACCATAACCGCCAAGGTAAATATCCTGATCCGAATCATGGGTCATTTCATGGGTATAAGTAATGGCTCCATCCTTGTCGAGCATACGGTAAGACATATAGTAGACACCATCTCCTGTTGCGTAGGCTCCATGCTGGTTGTGTACTACCTTATTGCCAACTGGTCCAAAGAAGTTCTTCATGGCTGGATTGGAACTATCAAACTTAGCCTCAACTGTAGCTTTTCCAGATGTTGTGTCATCACCAAACTTATAGGCATCATAAAGGAGAATCGTACGATAGAGTTTTTCACGTGATTGTTCATCTAAAATACGATACCAATAATCATAGTGATCTCGCTGGCGTTTGGCTGTTTCACGCGCATTTTCTTCAACAAAATCATTGAGAGCCTTGCCCACTTTATGCTCACTATTGCGGTAGCGATCATAGGCTCCAAATCCTAGGCTGGACATGGTCGAGATGACAAATACTGATTTCTCTGGCAAGGTTAGGAGAGGCAAGACCATATTGCGGTATTTCCATGTGGCACTCGTGATGCGATCATAAACACCGATAGAATACTTGGTACCAGCTTGTCCCTGCTTAGTTCTGACTTCTTCAATATTAGATTTTTCTTCGACGATGTAAGCCTTAGTCTCTGATTTAAACCAGTCATTGTTACTTGTATTTGGTAAAAAGACTTTTCGGTAATGTTCCAGCGTGCTAAACAAATCTGTCGTTCCATGATGATTGGCAAGACTGATACCATAAGTATCGACATTATTCTTAGCTAGAAGATTGTTAAAGCCAGATTTACCTAACTCAATCAGAGTATCTAGTGGTGAAGCATTCCCCTTACCAAAGAAGTCCAGATGGTACAGAACCAGGTCTTTGACGTTTACTTGACCATAGCTGAAGTTGTACCAACGCTCTAAGTAGCTCATACCAAGTAGCAAGGCTTCCTTATTGCGCTTGATTTTATCTACAAGATAGCCCTTGGTAACTTGGTTGTCACCAGCCAGTCCGGCATCTGCTGACAAGAGTTTCTTCAAACTGTCTTCCAGATGTTGTTTTGTTTTGGCGAACTGGTCTTCTAGATAGAGCTCAGTCTGCTTGACGTTTGGAGAAATACCTAGTGTCTTTCTGATGCCTTCTGAATGGTAGTCCACCTGCTGCAATTCAGGTAAGACTTGCTTGATGATAGAGCTTTGGTCATACAAGAATTGGTTTGGCGTATAGAGAAGACCCGTATTTCCTAGACTATATTCCGCTAATTTGGCGAAATCAGCCTGGTACTTGAGATTGAGCTTTTCAGATGAATGATCCTTGTAGTGAAGCAAGAGTTTGTTTGCAGTCTCTTTGTTAGAAACAATATCTGTGATGACTTGGTTATCCTTCATCATAACTGCTGACAAGAGTTCTTTTTGATATAACAGACTGTTCTCATTGACCAGATTTCCGTATTTGACGATGGTTGCCTTGTTGTAGAAAGGTAACAATTTTTCAATGTTCTTATAAGCCAAGGCGCGCTTAGCTTGATAATGGGCCACCTTAGAAAAATCACTGTCCTTCTTGCCACTTGTTGAGAGGGGCTCCACTGTTGGTAGAGTGAGAGGATTGATGGCTACTTTTTTGCTTTCGATTTGGGAAGCATCTAGCATTGTCCCTCTTTCTTCAAAGGATTCCTTGCTGACGACCTCATCCTTGACCATAGTGACATTGTAGACTCTGTTCGCCTTGCTGCTGAATGTGTCCTTCACCTTCATTCCATTATAGTGGTAACCGGTAATGGCATTTCCGTTGGTTACATTGACATCACTGAGAACATTGGTCAATCTTCCAGCATGCTGTTCCTCATTAGTTTTTCGATCCCACAAATAGCCTGCTACTCCCGCGACTCTACCAAAGTGCTTGGCATTGTTAATATCGCCTTCAGCATAGCTATCTTGGATTTGTGCATCCTGATCTACTAGACCTGCAAGACCACCCACTGTCTGATCTGAACTATTTGTGTTGGACGAAATGGCTACTGTCGCTTTTGACTTAGTAAGTAAAGCCTTGTCACCTGTCAAATGACCGACCAGACCACCGATATTATAGGCAGCAGTCGTCTCATACGTGTTGATAATTCTTCCCTTGAAACTGCTCTCTGTGATGCTTGATTGATCAGCCTTAGCCAGCAAACCACCGATACCACGTTCACCTGCTAGAACACCATCGACATGAACTTGTTTAATCTTTGTGCCATTCCGGGCTTCATAGGCCAGTGAACCGATGTCATCTTTCCCTGAAATGGAGACATTTTTTAGGCTCAGCTTTTCTACTGTGGCGCCATTCAAAGTTTCAAACAGTGGTTTTTTCAAGTTGTAAATAGCATACTGCTTGCCATCTTTTTCACCGATCAACTGACCTGTAAAGATGCCCTTGATGTAGGATTTAGCTTCAGGCTCCAACTCCACTTCGTTGGCATTCAAACTAGCTGCTAAATGATAGGTTCCAGAGAGATTCTGGTTGATAGCTTTGACTAGGTTGCTAAAGGAAGTAAAGGTTGTCGTTTCCTCTCTAGCCTTCTTAGCTAGGTAGAAGGTGAAATTATCAACATATTTATTTTCTAGCTCTTGCTGGAGTTTCTCAGCCTTGGCTGTGATTTTATAAACTGGCTGACCATCTTTCGTTTCTGCCGTTATTGAAGTGACTGGTAGATAGACATCTTTAAACGACGAAGATTTAACCTTGACAAAGTAAGTGTCTGGATTACTTGGGACACCGTCTAAAGAAACATGTTGTTTGTAAGTACCATTGGTCTGACTATACAACTCCAAATCCGAAACATTTCTTAATTCAAGTGTTTTTTCTGGATCTTTTTCTTTGGGTTTTTCTGTCGGAGCTTCCGGTTTTACTTGCTCGGTATTGCCAGTATATTCTGGAAGAGGAGTGACTTGTTCCGGTTCAACGACGGCTCCTGCTTGAGTGCCTGTATAGGCTGGTGTTTCAGTTGTCTCTGGAGCTACTATTGCACCAGATTGCTCACCTGTATATTCTGGTTTTTCGCTTGTCTCTGGGGCTACAATCGCTCCCGCTTGAGTTCCCCTATATTCTGGTGTTGTTGGCACCTGTTCAGGCTCTACGATTGCTCCAGACTGCTCGCCTGTATAGGCTGGTTTGTCAGTCGTTTCTGGTTCTACCAAGGCCCCTGACTGGACACCCCCAACCTCTGGCTCAACTTTTTCCGGTTCAACGATGGCACCAGCTTGAGTTCCCTGATACTCAGGTAGTGGAGCTACTTGCTCGGGTTCAACGACTGCTCCTGCTTGGGTGCCTGTATATTCTGGTTTTTCAGCTGTCTCTGGGGCTACAACCGCTCCCGCTTGCTCGCCTGTATATTCTGGTATTGGAGCCTGCATCTCAGGTTCTCCCTTTTTTGCAGACTGAGGTGCTTCACTCGGAGTAACTGCCTTCTTAGTCCCTTTCTCTACTATACGTGGCAGGGCTTCTTCTACTTTAGTTGATAGAACTTCCCGAGAAATTTCTTGGTTTTCAACAGTGAAAATGCGAACAAGTTCAATCTTCTTCCCAGCACGACCTTCTTGTTTGACATGGATGGTTCCCTCTGTTAGTTCTGGATTTTCTTGAACCGCTTCTGGAACATCTAGTTTGGTTACAATTTCTTGGTCTTTGTATAAGAGCTCTGGTTTATTCACGCGACCAGCCAAGACTTCATCCTGAGGATCCACACTAGCAAGACCAGACGGTTTTGGATCGGATGAATCTTGAGAAGGGGTTTGATTTTCAGCAGGGATTGTAGGAGACGGAGCTTTCTGCTCATCTCCTGCCTTTTGCCCACCCTCATTGGTCTGGAAATGAGGTTGAATCGTGTAGTCTAGTTTCTGATCCCTAGTAGCAGTTTCTTGCTGATTAATCTCTTTGTCTTGCTTAATATAGCCTAGGTAGGTATAACCCGATAAGACGCGTGGCAAGGGCAGACTATCTCCTTGGGATAATTGGTATTCCTGATTATACTGGAGCAAAAGTTGATTTTCAATAGCCTGAACTGAAGAAGCCAAACCACTGCCCATCCCTGTTACTAAAATAAGATTCAAAAGGGCTTTCTTTTTGCCTTTCTTCTTCGACACTACAAAAATAAGAAGGCCAATCGAAGCCAAGGCTCCACCAGTTAAAACACTAGTAAAGCTATTCTGCCCCCCTGTATTGGGCAACTGACCTAGCTGAGCTTTCTCATCCATACGGTAAACTAGATAATAGGTACTCTCACTGTCTTCAGCAATCTTCGGAATGTCCTTGACAATCAAGTCCTTTTCTTGCCCACTCAACTCCGTATCCGTCACATATTTGTAGTGAACAGCTACATTTTCTTGAGCAAATACGGTTCCACTACTCGCAATGGACACAAAAAATAGGCTTGAAATCGAAGCTGACACAAGTCCAATTGCTAATTTTCGTAAGGAGAAACGATGCTGCTTCTCTCCAAAAATCTTTTTCATTCTATATCCTCTCGCTTTTTAACCTCTATCAAGAAAATAACTAGCATTATATTTTGATATAGGTATTTCACATCCACCATTATACTATAAAAATACTTCCTTGTCTCAAATAAATGCTTTAGATTTCACGAATGTCCAAGCTTATTTATCCTGTCAATTTTACCCCTGCTTGATGACAAAAAAAGAAGGCTAAGCGCCTTCTCTTATTTCAAAATATTTCTAACAAAAGTCATTATTCTTGAACATCGAATTTTTTCAAAAGTCCAAAGTAGAGGGATCCACCAATGATTGTCAAAATTCCTCCTATTTTTATCCAGACATTTAGAGTAAGAAATTTGTCATGTATCAAATTGTTTGTAAGTTCATTCGTTTTTGTACTAAGCAAGCCGTTCCCCTAAAAAAAGAAGATCACTTGGATCTTCTTTTTTCGTATCTATCTTTGTAAGAAGTTTATTTTTCAAAGATGGACTGTCTGAAGTCGTCTGTAGCACGTAGATAAGCATTGAAAATACGATACTTGAGTTGGGCGACACTGCTCTTAGAGCTGTCTGATAAGGCACGATCAATGTTCTTAGCTGAGGCATCCGCTAGTACTGCTAAGTACATATAATCCTGTAATTCCTCATAAGAAGAAATAGTAATTTGTCGTTTGCTATCTAGTTTTCCGGCTTCAAACTCAATGGTAATTGGACGAAGGAATGTTTGCGCTTTGTCGTATCGCTCTTTCAACATAGCTTTCTTCAAATCCTTCCATGATTCATACTGACTACCGTAGAGGTTTCTAAGGATTAGATCATCTCCAACTACACCGACATCTCCTCTGTTCCAGATTGAGTAGGTCTTATTACCTTCTTTAAGCGCTTGGCCGGAGTATTGGCCAGATACATATGGGACAAATCCTTGTTGGTAACCCTTGTCTCCGAGCAATTCATAGGCTCTACGGCGGAACATAAGCCCACCAGGTGCACCAGTTGGATTGTCCAGAGCTGCGTAGAAGGAAGCAAACATATTGACGATATAGTAGCCATTTCGTCCAAAGCTAGCTGTATCCCAACCATCGCGACGACCAATGATATTATGATCAACCAGAGCATCGACAGATTTTAGTTTGGCTGCTTCTTCGGCTGTTATTGGAACGATTCGATCATCAGCATGGGCTTTCTTACCATAAGACGTATTCTCAAAGTTATAATTTTCAGCCTTGCGGTACCATTTCATTTTCTGTTGATCAGTTAGGACACCAGTAACAATATCCCCTTCTACATAATCCAGAAGATTTAGCACATCAAAGACTCCATGCATGTATTCCCGCAAAGCATCTGCTGAGGAGAATCGGGCAACAGGATCATAAGTATGGTAACGTGAGGTCGAATCTTTATCTCCTTGATAGAAGCTATTGAGAACGAGCCCTTTTTCGCTAACATTGGTTACAGACTCTAACATTCCTGTAGCAAAGCTCTCAGGTCCTTCACCCTCACGACGACCATGTCCTTCAAAATAGATAGAACCATCCGAGTTGTGGGTCATTTCATGGGTATACACCATGGTTCCAGAAGCTCCCAGCATCTGGTCATAGACGTAGAAGACTTCATAACCATTGGCAAAGGCCCCTAGTCCATTGTCTCCGTGATACTTGCCAGCAGGGCCAAAGAAATTGTACATAGCAACAGAGGTCTTATCATTACGCGGAGCCCAATATTGCTTGCCTTTATCATTATAACGCAAGAAACCGTCTGTAACGATCACCCGTCTGAATAGAGTGTCTTTCCTATTTGGACTTAAAATGTTGTACCACATGTCATAGTGGTTTCGTTGCCATTCAGCTGATTGATCCACAAGTTTTTCAACATGTCGATGGAGTTCCTCGCCTGAGAGAACTCTGCCGCCTTCTTTCCTGTAGCTTCCAAAGCTACCAAAGGCAATGGTCGACATATTGCTGATGATATAGACATCTCTTTCAGGTAAGGTCAGAAGTTGGAGAACCATTTGCTTAAAGCCCCAATCTCCCTGAGTCAGTCTGTCGTAGACCTTAATTGTATACTTACTCTTACGATCTGCATTGTCTTGCTTAGCCTGAATTTCTGGCAGACTTGAACGAGCTTCTACGATATAAGCCTTGGTATTTTCCTTAAACCATTCACTATTGGTTTTGTGTGGCAAGAAGAGTTCGCGCAGACTTTCTAAGTAAGCAAAGAGGTCCCCTTTGCCTTTTTCCTTGGCTAGAGATTGTCGGTAAGTATTGAAGTTGTTTTGTGCTCGAAGATTGCCCATTCCAGAGTTCCCGAGAGCGATGATAGTATCCAGTGTCGAAGCCGCTTGATTGCCAAAGAAATCAAACTTATAGGCATTAAGATCTTTGGTATTGAACGTTCCATAGTTGACATTGTACCATCGGTTGAGATAGGTCAGACCAAGCATGAAGGCCTCTTTGTTCTGCAGAATCTTTTGGCTAATCGCATCTGCTACAGCAGGGCCTAAGGTGTTAATCGACTTGTCAACTGAAAGCACCTTGAGGAGCTCCTGACCTAGTTCAGCCTTGGTTTGTTCAAAGGCTTTTTCCAGATAAAGATCATCTAAGGAAGCTGTTTCACCAATCCCTAATACTTTACGCACTGCAGTTGAGTCATAGGTCACAGCTTTGAGTTCTTCCAAGACACTCGCTTTAATGGACTGGTAGTCAGATAGGAAGGCTTCTGGCGTATAGAGCAAATTCTTATCAGCGATGCTATATTCAGCAATCTGGCCATTGGCAAAATCTCCCTTGTAGGCCAGATCAAGATAAGCAATCGTCTTATCTGCATAATGCAGCATCAGTCTATTGATTTCACCCTTATGGCTGTTGACATCTGTTATCAGTGTCTCATCTTTCATCGGAACCACATCTAGCAGTGCTACTTTGTTGAGTTTATCATCTTCAGCTAATTGGTTGGCTGTATGAACGATGAAGTCTTTGTTGTAGAATGGTAATAGTTTTTCTACATTTTCGTAGGCTTGCTTTCTGGACTCCTGAGCTCCCCTCACTCGACTATAGTCTGTTTGATGCTGGTAAGCTTGCTGCAATGGCTCCTGGTCTGTCAAGTTTGAAGTGATTCCAAAGGACTGACGTTTGGCTTGCGCATCGGCCTCTGAAATAGAACGGACAAAACGCTCATCTTTTCGATTTGCTGTAGTCCCTTCAAGAACATAAGAGTCCCGAACAGAAGCCTCAGGATAGGGATCTCCTGTCATCGCATGACCATTTTGAACCTTGACACTGGTCAAGATATTTCGAACCTGTCCATTGTTCCAAGTAGATCCGATCGCTCCACCGACTTGGCCAGAATGGCCTGCATTTTGGATAGAACCAGTCACATAAGAAGTTTCTAATCTAGCTCCATTCTGCAAACGACCGATTAAGCCTCCAACACGCTGGTCTCCATTTCGACCCGTTACTTGGATAGATACATCCGCCTGACTCTTCTGCGCCAGTGATTGGTTGCCGTGGAAGTTACCAACTAGGCCACCAATATTGTACTCCTGCCCCCCATCTTGGGTGCTGGAGATGGATCCTTTAAAGGCAACATTGGTTAATTTTGTGTTTTGAGCAACTCCTACGAGTCCACCGATATGCTTGTTCCCAGATAGACTACCACTTACAGAAACATCCGTAATCGTTGCATTCTGAGCATTGCTAGCCAAGGCCCCTATAGAATCCTTGGCTGTCACTGTAGCCGATTTCAAGGTCAGTTGCTGGATGGTGGCATTTTTCAAGGTTGCAAAGAGTGGTTTTGCCAAGTTGTAGATGGTATAATCTCTGCCATCCACTCGGCTAGTTAGGCTACCTGAAAATTCTTCTGGAACATAGCTTGTCGCAGACTGTTCCAACTGAATCTCATCTGCTGAAACATCTGCTCCTAGTTTGAAGTTGCCAGTCGGGTTTGACTTCATGGCCTCTATGAGCGCTTTGAAGGACGTATAGACACCTTCTTGGCTAAGAGGCGTTTTCGGCAGTTCAAAAGAGTAATCTGGACGATAATGGTCCCCTTCTCCCTCGACGAGCTGATTAGCTGATACCGTTACGGAGTAGGCATTCCCCTTATCTGTAATCTTAGAAACTGGTAAGAGCATATCCTTGAACTTGTCTGACTGAATGCGGACATAATAGTTGTCTAAATCAGATGGAACTTCCGACAGGGATAGGTAACGTCGGTAGTGACTACCATCTTTACCGTACAGTTCGATGCGGTCGATGTCTTTGATTTCAACCTTCTTATAATCTAGCTGAACTGGGCGTTGATCCTCTATACTAGTTTGTTCCCCTTGACCTAGGTCATATTTCATGACGGTTTTGAGGGTATAAGGAGTATAGTAGTCCAAGTCACCAAGTGCCAATTTTTGAGCGAGGTCCACAAGGTCGACTTCCTTGATTAACGTTTCACCCTTGTATAGCTGCACTTTGGCTGATTGATAGCTAGCTGTAGCATCCGTCAAGTGATAGCTAAGAGAAACTTGGCGTTTGTCTTCTTCCTTCTCGACACGGACTAGAGAGAGGGTTGGTTTTCTTTTGACACCATCCAGAGCTTGACGAGCTGCCTCGAGATCCGTCCGAACTTGATCGACCAAGGATTGATTGGCGAAAGGATTGTCCAAAACGAGCTTGGCCTGATCTAGAGCACGACGATAGCGGAGTTTGGCTTGTTCATCAGCATACTGGTAAGCAACTGTAGACTGAGTCACATCCTTCATGTCAAATTCAACTCCAAGAGTTTTCTTATCAACAGGTTGGCCGTCTAGATTATTCTTAGCAGTTTCAAGGGCTGCTTTCAAAGAATCAACCTGTTCTTGACTGGCGTGAGATTCCTCCAATAAAGCTTGGGCATTTGCGACTGCCTGTTTATAAGACTCTTGATCTGCAGTGGTATCATTGAAATACTGATGCGTTTTCTGGATGCTATCGGCCTCTTCCACTAATTGGTGCAAGGGTTCGAGGTCGAGGGTTCCTTTTTCTGGTTCCACAGGAGCGTGATCCGCATTTGTAGAAATTGGTTTTGTACCCACTTTGATAATCTGAGGAACTGCTTCTTTTGTGATAGTGTTAGAGATTTCCTCTGTATTTTCGACTTTTCCATCTACTAAATACTGACGAGTCACAATCGTACGGACGCCCTCTTGACCTGCTTGACTAACTTCTCTTTGCCCCAATGGCAGGTCTGCACTTTCCACTTCCTTGGTTGGATAGGGTTCGGCCACTGTTGTGGTAACGTCCTTTTCTTCGACGTTTAAGCTTGGAACTTCATTTACAGGAGCGTCTGTTGGTTTCTCGCTAACAGGAGCTGTTCCGACCGTTACGATCTCTGAGACCGCTGGAGTCGTCACTTCGTTGGAGATTTCCTGGCCTCTCTCTATTTTGCCATCTACCATGTACTGACGGGTGACGATCGTACGCACGCCATCTTGACCAGCTTGGGTTATCTTGGTCTGGCCAACTGGCAAGCTATCACTCTCTACTCGTTCTCGAGTGTAGGGTTCTGCTACCGTTGTGGTAACGTCCTTTTCTTCAACATTTAAGCTTGGAACTTCATTTATTGGAGCGTCTGTTGGTTTCTCGCTAACAGGAGCTGTTCCGACTGTTACGATCTCTGATACTGCTGGAGTTGTCACTTCGTTAGAGAGTTCCTGGCTTCTCTCTACTTTTCCATCTACCATGTACTGACGGGTGACGATTGTACGCACGCCATCTTGACCAGCTTGTGTTATCTTGGTCTGGCCAACTGGCAAGCTATCACTCTCTACTCGTTCTCGAGTGTAGGGTTCTGCTACCGTCGTGGTAACATCTTTTTCTTCAACGTTTAAGCTTGGAACTTCATTTATTGGAGCGTCTGTTGGTTTTTCACTAACGGACTCCCCTGGACTTGGTTTTGTAGGAGAAGGGACCTTGCTTCCGACTTTTCTAATCTCAGAAGTAGGCTCAGTCATTACCTGATTGGAAACCTCCTCTGTATGGATCACCTGACCATTTAAAATGTAGCTGCGGGTCACAATGGTACGACTACCATTTTTCCCTGCCTGAATCACCTCAGTTTGACCTTGCGGCAAATCAGCCGCCTCTACTTCCTCCACTTGGAAAGGAATAATCTCTGTACGACTCGTATCTTTACTTTCAACCTTTAACTCTGGTTGTTCAAATACAGGAGCATCATTTGGTTTCTGAGCACGATACTCTTCCTGCGCTTGACTTCCGTTTGAAGTTTGAACTGGAGTATCAATAGGAGCCGAATGATTCAACTCTTTCTTGCCATCAACTGGAGAGTTTACTTCTTTTTGAGATTTCAAATACCCTACATATTGGTAGCCTTCAATCGTAAGTGGGGATTGCAATGTTTCCCCGATCTGTACAGTCAATTCCTGATTATAGTCTGCCAGCATTTGATTTGTCAAAGCCAAGGAAGTTGGCGCAATTAGCTGACTTCCTAGACTGGTCAAGAGCATGAAAGAAGCTAGCTTTTTGCGATCATCTCTGCCCAGTTTAATCGCTACGACCAGTAGCACTATACCTGCCCCCGCTGCAATTGAGCTAATGAGTTGGCTATGACCAGTTGCAGGCAACTGTCTCGTCGGACGATAAATCAAATAGTAAGTATCATCTGTTTCCTCAGCAAGCTGTGGCAATTCTTTGACTACCAATTGCTTCTCTTGGTCCGTGAGCTCACTCTCTGTCACGTACTTATAGTGGATCTGTTTTGTGACGGATGGCGTCTGTTCACTAGCTGCTACACTTGCAAGAGAACCTCCTCCACTAAAAAGGTAGAAAACCCCTACCAAAGCAGAAACCAAACCAACCGAAACTTTTCTCAATGAAAAACGCTGGTGCTTTTCTCCTAAATAACTTCTTTTCATTCCTAATCTTTCCTTCATCATGATTTGAATCCCCTCTATTCTACCGAAATTTACTAGATTATTCAATTTATTTGCTATAAATAATAGCCACAAAAAACTACTAATCATTTCAGTTCATTTGGGCTTTAAAAATCCTTATCTTATCAGGTCTTGAATGCACAAACAAGATCAGGGAGAATCACAGAAAAAATTCCTAGGTAGCCTTAAACCTAGGAATTTTTCAAATTTTAATCAAACAGAATCGTTTCCTTATTTCTTGAAAATAGACTGTCTGAAGTCGTCTGTCTCACGAAGATAAGCGTTGTAAATCTTCTTCTTGAGCAGGTTAACCCAGCTAGCTTCGACACGGCTAGTAGCATTGGTAATGTTGCGTACATCCTCTGCCACGGCTGCGTCCATCAACTGCTGCATCTCTGCATAAGAACGAATGGTTACTTTCTTGGTACTGTTTGGATTTTTAAGCTCGTACTCAATAGTGATTGGTTTGAGCTTGGTTAGCTTATCAATCCGCTCTTGGTACATAGCCTTCTTGAAGGCTACCCAGGAGTCATATTCACCCTTGAATACATTTTCCAAGACCTTCTGGTCCGTTACCAGACCAACATCTCTTCCGGACCATCCGTCCCACGTTTTCTTGCCTTCATCAAAGGCTTCTTGAGAGTACTTACCAGAAACATAAGGGACAAATCCTTCATGGTACCCTTTGGCGGCTAGTAATTCATAGGCTGTGCGACGGAACATGACATCACCTGGAGCTCCGTTTGGATTGCTCAAGGCTGAGTAAATCGGTGAGAAGAGGCTGAGGCTGAGGTAGCCATTTCGACCGTATTTTCCACTATCCTTGTTCTCCCGACGAGTGATCACATCATTGTCAATCAGAGAGTCAAAGGTCTTTAATTGCTTGATTTCTTCAGTAGTGAAGCTTCTCGTCTGGTTACCAGCATGAGTCTCCTTACCATACTTATCTGTAATATAGTAATTCTCTATCTTT
This sequence comes from uncultured Streptococcus sp., assembly GCA_963533485.1. Taxonomy (GTDB): domain Bacteria; phylum Bacillota; class Bacilli; order Lactobacillales; family Streptococcaceae; genus Streptococcus. The sequence continues at coordinate 29,114 of CAUSPE010000010.1, read as the reverse complement.
CTGAACCACTGAAGTTTCGCAGCATCACTCTGCTTCAGCATAGAGGTACCTTCTAGGTAATCTAGGGTGTAGATCATGTCAAACATACCATGGACATAGTGTTGCAGGTCTGCTGCATTTTGAACACGCTCCTTGAAATTATAGGTATGCATACGGGTCTTAGAATCCTTGTCCACCTTGAAGAGAGTATTGAGCGTAATAGTTGGTTCATCTGCGCTCGGTGAAGACTGCAAGAGTCCTCGAGCATAGAGCTCCGCTCCCAAGCCCTCACGACGACCATAACCTTCAAAGTAAATCGCACCGTCAGAATTATGGGTCATTTCATGGGTGTAGACAGAGTTTCCATAGTCTTCTAACAATCGTGCTCTATCAAAATGGGTCACACTTCCCGTAGCATAGGCATTATAGCCCTTGCTTGGATACCACTTGCCGGCTGGTCCAAAGAATTCCTGCATAGCCTGTGATTTTTTGTCATTAGCTGGAGCCCAATAGCTTTGTCCTGCTTTGTCAGTCAAGAAGAACCCATCATAAACCAGAACAGAACGGAAGAGCTTGTCCTTGCTTTCCGGATTCAGAATCTTGTACCAGAAATCATAGTGGTCGCGCTGGTATTCAGCTGTTTTTCTCACTCGGTCTTCGACATACTCGGCTAGTTCTGCGTCTGTGCGCACTCTGTTATTGGCATCCAGGCGATAGCGATCATAAGCCCCCATAGAGAGGGTAGACATATTAGAGATGGCATAGACACCCTTCTCCGTCATGGTCAAGAGTGGCAGGAGCATGCCCTTGTGTTCCCAATTATCTGCAGTAATCTTGTCATAAACACCGACAGAGTACTTGCTCTTGCCCTCGGCTGCGTCCTGAAGCTGTCTCGCTTCTGGCACATCGGACTTAGCCTCAACAATATAGGCTTTTGTATTGGTCTTGAGCCATTCATTATTGGTCTTGTATGGTAGGAAGAGCTGACGGTAGCCTTCAAGGTAATTGAAGAGTCCTCGCTTGCCAGTTGCTTCAGAGAGCGAATTATCATACGCTGTATAGTTGTTCTTAGCCTTGAGATTCTCTAGTCCTGATTTCCCTAAAGCTATGATTGTATCAAGAACCGAAACGTCATTTTTACCGTAGAAATCCATCTTGTAAGCCGACAAGTCCTTAACATTAAAATTGTCATAGTTGATATTATACCAACGGTTAAGGTAAGTCAGCCCCAATAGGAAAGCTTCTTTATCAGCAAGAATCTTCTTAACAAGATAGTCCTTAACTACTTCACCTTCAGTATTGATAGCCTTATCCATAGCCAGCACTTTGCGAAGCTCACCTGATAGCTTACTTTTCACCTGTGTAAATGCGGTGTCTAAGTATAGTTCATCTAAAGAAGTATCTGCTGCTACTCCGAGAGCTGTTCGCATAGCTGGCGAATCAAGAACGACTTTGTTTAGCTCTGGCAAGACTTGATTTAGAATACTAGTATAATCTGATACAAAGGCTTCTGGAGTATAAAGAAGGTCTAACCCCTTGATACTATACTCAGCAATGCCTCGATTTACGAAATCTCCCTGATAAGATATTTCTAGGTAGTCAATGGTATTGTCCATGTAGTGCAGCATCAAACGATTGATTCCAGTTTTATTGCTATGAATATCAGTGATAACCTGGTCGCCCTTCATCGGAACAACATCCAGTAGGTACTCCTTGTTCAACTTATGCTCTTTCGGGATCTTGTTCGCAAACGAAACAATGGTTTCTTTATTGTAGAAAGGAAGCAGTTTCTCCATATTTGCATAAGAATATCCACGGTCGAATTGAGCATTGTTTACCTCCCCATAGTCGACAAATCGCATATTTAGATTCGTGTCATCTAGGCTAGTCGTGATGCCCATGGCAGTCAGTTTTTCTTCCATTTCTTCTTGAGTAATAGTAGAAGTAACAAACTGATCGTTTTTCAAGGTTTCACTTTTTGCAACTTTATATGCTTGCGTAATACGGTCGTTTTTGTAGCCCTGATCCCCAGAAATACTGTAAACATTTGTACCGCTAACATTACTGATCACATTATCAACTAAACCATTAAAGTAGTTCGAGCCGACCACTCCACCGATTTGACCGTTAGTGGTTGAATTATATAGTTTTCCTGCCACATAAGATTTGGTGATCCGAGCATTGTTTTCTAGACGTCCGACCAAACCACCGATACGTTGTTCATTTGATCGAGCACCACTAATAATCGTTACATCTGCTTTACTTTGGCTAAGAAGAGATTCTCCTCCTTTAAGGCTCGCAACCAAACCTCCTACATTATAAGCTTTGATGTGTTGACTGTTAGATAGGATGGTACCCGTAAAGGAACTATTTGTAATTTTCGTATTGGTTCCATTAACTACTAGACCCGCTACGTTAGAGGCGTTTCCTACTACCGATACTCTCCCCTGAACAGAAACATCTGTGATTCGCGCATTCTCCGCATTGCGTGCCAGCGTAGCTGAGTCATAGGTACCCACGATATTCACATCTTTAAAGTCGATATTTGAAATGGTAGACCCACTCTTGAGGTTTTCAAATAAAGGCTTGGATAGATTGTAAATCGCATATTGCTTGCCATTTTGACTGCCTGTCAGACTGCCGGTGAAGTTCCCTTTGAGGTAGACATAGTCCGCAGGAGCTAGGTTGACCTCGCTCGCATCCAAATCAGCTCCCAGAACATAATTTCCTGCCATATTTCGCTTCATTGCGTCTACCAATCCAGCAAAGCTAGTGTAGACATTTTGCTGGCTTGGGACTGCCTTACTGATATAGAAATCTTGCCCAGACTTGTAGCCCGTCTCACTTTCTTGGACGAGTTCAGGAAGGGTTACATTAACCTTATAGACTGCCTTGCCATCTTTTTCTGCTTCGGAGATACTATGAACTGGAAGGAGAATTTCCTTGGATTCGCTTGATTTGATCTTGACGAAGTAAGTAGACAGATCCGTAGGCATAGAGCTCATCGATACAAAGCGCTTGTATTGATCGTTTTCTTTATGATAAAACTCAACAGAATCAATATCGCGGAAAGCAATCTTCTTGTATTCTAAATCAAAGTTACGACTGTTTGTCTCAAACTCAGTAAAGCTGCCATTATCCAGTTCATAAGTCAACTTAGTTTTCAAAGTATAACCTGTATAGTAGTCTAGGTCGCCAATTTTCAAGCTACCAGCAAAGTTAGTAATCGGAAGAGTGCGAACCAGCTGATCTCCCTGGTACAATTCTGCAGTCGCTGAACGGAAGGATTTGGTCTGGTCTTCCAATCTATATTGGACTGTCACCGACTTATCATCAGCATTCTCAGTCAGACTTAGAATGGAAACAGTCGGCTTGACTTTAGGAACTCCATTTAGAGCTTCTTTGGCTTCTGTCAGGCTAGCAAGAACTTGGTTGACCTGTACTTGTGTAGCAGTCTGATTGTTCAAAACTTTGTCTGCCTTGGTCAATTCGTCAGTATAAGCTGTCTGCTTTTCTGAATCTGCATTCTTATATTTAACCGAGGTTTTAACCGTTGGATTTAAATCGTACTCAGTCTGAAGAGCTGTTTTAACAACTTCAGGACCACTTAATTGAGCCTTGGCTTGATTGATTTGTTCCACCAGTTGGTTGACTTCTGCTTGGCTGGCTTGGGATTGGCTCAGAATCGCTTGACCTGCCGTCAAAGTAGCATCATAGTTAGCTTGATGACTCTGACTATCGTTGAAATAACGGGCCTGAGCTTTAATCTGATTCGCTTCTGCTAAGAGATTATGCAGTGAAATTAAATCGAACTCCTCTAAAGCATCTGCTTTCTGTGCTTCATTCGGTACCATAGTTGGCTTAGCCGTGCCGACTTTGACAATTTGCGTTACAGGAGCCAAGGTTTCTTCATTAGACAATTCTTGACGGTCAACAACTTGATCGTTAGAACTGTAGACACGAGTCTTAATGGTCCGCTCACCCTCAACACCCGGAGTTGTGATTTGACGAGCATCTCGAACCAATTCATCGGTATATTGCTCCTCAATGTTGAAGGCTATTTTCTCAACGCGAGTTTCATCGGTATAAGTCAGTGGATATTCTGGCAGAGCATCTGCTTTCGGTGCTTCGTTCGGTACCATGGTTGGTTTAGCAGTTCCGACTTTGACGATTTGTGTTACTGGAGACAAGGTTTCTTCATTCGAAAGTTCTTGACGGTCAACAACTTGACCGTTGGAACTGTAGATTCGGGTCTTAATCGTACGCTCACCTTGAACTCCTGGAGTTGTGATTTGGCGGGCATCACGAACAAGCTCATCCGTTTCTTCTTCACGAATGGTGAAATTGATTTTTTCTACACGAGTTTCATCCGTGTAAGTCAGTGGATATTCTGGCAGAGCATCTGCTTTCGGTGCATCACTTGGTACCATAGTTGGTTTAGCCGTGCCGACTTTGACGATCTGTGTTACTGGAGCCAAGGTTTCTTCATTCGAAAGTTCTTGACGGTCGATTTCCTGACCGTTAGAGTTGTATACACGAGTCTTAATCGTGCGTTCACCTTGAACACCCGGAGTTGCGATTTGACGAGCATCTTGAACCAATTCGTCCGTATGTTGCTCCTCAATGTTGAAGGCTATTTTCTCAACGCGAGTTTCGTCGGTATAAGTTAGTGGATACTCTGGAAGAGCGTCTGCTTTCGGCGCATCATTTGGTACCATAGTTGGCTTAGCTGTGCCGACTTTGACGATTTGCGTTACAGGAGCTAGTGTTTCCTCGTCAGACAACTCTTGGTGGTCGACAACTTGACCATTAGAACTGTAGACACGAGTCTTAATCGTACGCTCACCCTCAGCACCCGGAGTTGTGATTTGACGAGCATCTCGAACTAATTCATCGGTATATTGCTCCTCGATATTGAACGCAATCTTCTCAATGCGGGTTTCATCCGTATATGTCAACGGATACTCTGGAAGAGCGTCTGCTTTCGGCGCATCATTTGGTACCATAGTTGGCTTAGCTGTGCCGACTTTGACGATTTGCGTTACAGGAGCTAGTGTTTCCTCGTCAGACAACTCTTGGCGGTCGACAACTTGACCGTTGGAACTGTAGACACGGGTCTTAATCGTACGTTCACCCTCAACACCTGGTGTTGCAATCTGGCGGGCATCTTGAACAAGCTCATCGGTTTCTTCTTCACGAATGCTAAAGTTGACTTTTTCTACGCGCGTTTCATCTGTATATGTCAGTGGATATTCTGGCAGAGCCTCTGCTTTCAGTGCTTCATTCGGTACCATAGTTGGCTTAGCTGTGCCGACTTTGACGATTTGTGTTACAGGAGCTAGTGTTTCCTCGTTAGACAACTCTTGGCGGTCGACAACTTGACCGTTGGAACTGTAGACACGGGTCTTAATCGTACGTTCACCCTCAACACCTGGTGTTGCAATCTGGCGGGCATCTTGAACAAGCTCATCGGTTTCTTCTTCACGAATGCTAAAGTTGACTTTTTCTACGCGCGTTTCATCTGTATAAGTCAGTGGATACTCTGGCAGAGCGTCTGCTTTCGGTGCATCGTTCGGTACCATAGTTGGCTTAGCCGTACCAACTTTGACGATTTGTGTTACGGGAGCTAGAGTTTCCTCGTTGGACAACTCTTGGCGGTCAACCTCTTGACCGTTAGAACTGTAGACACGAGTCTTAATGGTACGTTCGCCTTGGACTCCCGGAGTTGTGATTTGACGAGCATCTCGAACAAGCTCATCGGTTTCTTCTTCACGAATAGTGAAGTTAATTTTCTCTACGCGCGTTTCATCTGTATAAATCAGTGGATACTCTGGCAGAGCCTCTGTTTTCGGCGCTTCGCTCGGTACCATGGTTGGTTTAGCTGTACCAACTTTGACAATTTGTGTTACTGGAGCCAAGGTTTCTTCATTCGAAAGTTCTTGACGATCAACCTCTTGACCGTTAGAACTGTAGACGCGAGTCTTAATCGTGCGCTCACCCTCAACACCCGGAGTCTCGATTTGACGAGCATCTCGAACAAGCTCATCCGTATATTGCTCCTCGATATTGAACGCAATTTTCTCTACGCGAATTTCGTCGGTATAAGTCAGCGGATACTCTGGTAAAGCCTCTGCTTTCGGTGCTTCATTCGGTACCATAGTTGGCTTAGCCGTACCAACTTTGACGATTTGTGTTATCGAAGCCAAGGTTTCTTCATTCGAAAGTTCTTGACGGTCAACCTCTTGACCGTTAGAACTGTAAACACGAGTCTTAATCGTACGCTCACCTTGAACTCCTGGAGTTGTGATTTGGCGGGCATCACGAACCAATTCATCCGTTTCTTCTTCACGAATGCTAAAGTTGATTTTCTCTACGCGCGTTTCGTCAGTATATGTCAACGGATACTCTGGCAGGGCGTCTGCTTTTGGAGCTTCGTTCGGTACCATGCTTGGTTTAGCTGTGCCGACTTTGACAATTTGCGTTACTGGAGCTAGAGTTTCCTCGTTAGACAACTCTTGGCGGTCGACAACTTGACCGTTGGAACTGTAGACACGGGTCTTAATCGTACGTTCACCTTGGACACCCGGAGTTGCGATTTGACGGGCATCTTGAACAAGCTCATCGGTATATTGCTCTTCGATATTAAAGGCTATTTTCTCTACGCGGGTTTCGTCAGTATATGTCAGCGGATACTCTGGCAGAGCGTCTGCTTTTGGCGCTTCGTTCGGTACCATATTTGGCTTAGCTGTGCCGACTTTGACGATTTGCGTTACAGGAGCCAAGGTTTCCTCATTAGACAATTCTTGGCGGTCGACAACTTGACCGTTGGAACTGTAAACACGAGTCTTGATAGTACGATCGCCTTGGACACCCGGAGTTGCGATTTGACGACTTCCTTCTGGAATTTCATCTGTATATTGCTCGTCAATAGAAAAATCAATCTTTTCTATTCTAACCTCATCATTTGTAGTCAATTCCAACTCAGAATTCTCATGAATAGGCGCTGTTTCTGGACTGGTGCCATATTCTGTCAGTTCTGGAATCTCTTGAACTGGAGGCGTATCAGAACTGGTGCCATACTCTGCTAATTCTGGAACTTCGTGAACTGGCGCTGTATCAGGATTTGTCCCATATTCCGTTAGTTCTGGGGTCTCACGAACTGGAGATGTCTCGGGACTAGTGCCATACTCTGCCAATTCTGGAACTTCGTGAACTGGTGCTGTATCAGGATTTGTCCCATATTCCGTTAGTTCTGGAATCTCTTGAACTGGAGATGTCTCGGGACTAGTGCCATACTCTGCCAATTCTGAAACTTCGTGAACTGGCGCTGTTTCTGGACTGGTGCCATATTCTGTCAATTCTGAAACTTCGTGAACTGGCGCTGTCTCAGGAGTTGTGCCATATTCTGCCAATTCTGGAACTTCGTGAACTGGAGTTTCTTTTGGTATCGAGTTAGTTGGAGCTGTTCCAACTAAAATAATTTCAGAAACAGGTTCAAGCGTCACTTGATCAGAAATCATTTCGCTTTTTACGATTTCTTGATCCTTACGAAAATGGCGAGTCACTACTGTACGTTGACCTCGAACACCTGATTGTATAACTTTTGATTGCCCTTGAGCCAATTCATCGGTATATTGGTATTTTGTCTGATAAGGAAGTTCTTGAACTGACTCCTGCTCACTAATTTTTAGTTCTGGCAAGTCATAAACGGTGCTTAGACGAGCAGACTCTCTCTCCTTAGCAGCTATAGCTTCTCTTTCTTCCTCAGTTAAAGCATCCTCCTTATCTGAAACAATCTCTTTCATATCAAGATTTGTTTCACTCGGTTTAAGTTCACTTCCCTTCTCTTTCTCCAAGTCAAGTGTCGGATTTTCCTTATGAGCAGAATGAGCTAAATGACTATCATTTTGTTCTTCATTCTTTAAGTAACCGATATAGTCGTAACCGTCAATTTTCAATGGCGCTGGCAGTGCATCTCCAAGACCCAAGTTAAGACTTTGATTATATGCAGCGAGTTCGATATTCGTCACTGCTAAGACTGTTGGAGATAGCAGTATGGATCCCATTCCAGTTACCAACAAGATCGAAGATAAATACCTCTTCCCCTTTCTGCCTCTAACAACTACAAATACTAGTAATGCAAGACCCATCGCTGTAAAAGTTGATTCCCAAAGACCGGAATGACCTGTTTTAGGTAATACTCCAGATGAATCCCCTTGAGTAGTCGGACGATAAACTAAGTAATAGGTCTCTGAAGCATCCTCAACATGCTTTGGAATCTCCCTGATCAAGGCACTCTTCTCTGCCTCCGTCAATTCAGACTCCACTACGTAGTGGTATTTGACCTGAGCAGACTGCTGACTTTGAATTTCTGCTGCCTTCACAGAAGTCAAGCCCCCAGCCATTTGCCCATTCAAAAAGAAGCTTCCAATAGTCGCCGAAACGAGCCCAACGGACAACTTCCGGAAAGAAAAGCGCTCTCGTTTTTCTCCATAAAACTGATGTTTCATTCTCAAAATTTCCTCTTCAATATATTATTCAATCCTTTCTATTCTACCTAATTTCACTTGATTATTCAAATTATTTGTCGCGATTTTTAGAAGCAACACATGCTTTTGAAAAGTACCAAAACACGACTCCTCTTTTAAAAAATCCCAGAAAATCAACTTAAAACTTTTCCTACAAATGTTAGATTTCCCTCCTTTGTCCTAAACTTTTTCCAGCAAAAAAGAGAGAAATGACTTTCTCTCTTTTACCTTTCCTCTCATCTTAAACTATGAGAAGACATATTTCTAATCTGATTATTTCGCTTCAAATCCTTCTGCAACTGCATCTGCAAAGTTTTCTTCTACGATGCTTGCACAGTGGTCACAGATAACTGCATGGTAGCTACGTTCTGCAGTAGTTGGATCGATACGACGACAGCGGTCACATACTTCACCTGTAGCGCGTTCAACTGTAAAGGCAACATCTTCAAAGCTTACTGCACTCTCTGGAGCTGGTCCTTCTGCGATGGTCAATTCTGACACGATCAAAAGTTGAGCTACATTACTGTCCACTGCTCCAAGAAGAGTTTTCACCACTTCATTTGGATAAACTGTCAAGTGGGCTTCGAGTGATTTACCGATTACTTTTGCATTACGCGCTTCTTCCAAGGCTTTTTGAGCCTGTCCACGGAAATCCATGAATGCTGACCATGTATCCAAGATTTCTTCTTGGTTGGCAAAAGTTTGAGCTTCTGGTAATTCTGACAATTGAACGAAGTCTTCAGCTTCAAACTCAAGATATGACCAGATTTCTTCTGCAGTGTGAGGAAGGATTGGTGTCAAGAGTTTGGTGATTTTGACAAGAATGTCATAGAAGACAGTCTGCATTTGACGGCGTTCCAGTGATTTGGCACCTTCAATGTAGACAACATCTTTGGCAAAATCAAGGTAGAAGGCTGACAAATCAACGTTGATAAAGTTCACCAAGGCCTTGTAGATTGTCAAGAATTCAAAGTTTGCGTAAGCATCACGAATGGTCTTGACAAGTTGGTTAAAGCGAATGGTCATGTACTTATCAACTGAACGAAGCTCATCGTAAGCTACTGTATCTTGAGCTGGGTTAAAGTCAGATGTATTAGCAATCAAGAAACGAAGGGTGTTACGGATCTTACGGTAAGTTTCAGAGACTTGGCTCAAGATATCCATAGAGATACGCACGTCGTTGCTTGAGTCTACACTTGTTACCCAGAGACGCAAGATTTCCGCACCAAATTGTTTTTCAACATCACTTGGAGCAATGGTATTTCCAAGAGATTTAGACATCTTCTCACCTTTACCATCAAGGGCAAAACCTTGTGACAAGATTTGTTTGTAAGGAGCAACGCCATGGTTGGCAACAGATGTGATCAGTGAAGAGTTGAACCAACCACGGTATTGGTCAGAACCTTCAAGGTAAAGATCTGCTGGATATTTGAGTTCTGGACGGTTGACCACCACTCCATTCCATGACGAACCTGAGTCAAACCATACGTCCATGATGTCTGTTTCTTTCTTGAACTCGCCATTTGGTGAACCTGGATGGGTAAATCCTTCTGGCAAGAGGTCTTTAGCATCACGTTCCCACCAGATGATAGAACCGTGTTCTTCAAAGAGTTGAGCCACATGTTCGATGGTTTCAGCTGTCATGATAGCTGTACCATCTTCTGCGTAGAAGATAGGAAGGGGAACTCCCCAAGCACGTTGACGAGAGATAACCCAGTCGCCACGGTCACGAATCATGTTGTAAAGACGAACTTTCCCCCATTCTGAGTGGAACTTCACTTTTTCAATTTCGTCCAAGATTTCTTGGCGGAATTTAGATACAGAGGCAAACCACTGTGGTACTGCACGCCAGATGATTGGTTTTTTCGTACGCCAGTCAAATGGGTATGAGTGAGAGATTTCTTCTTGAGCAAGGAGCAAATCACCCAGTTTTTCGATAACAGTTGGAACAACCTTGTCATAGAACTGACCTGCAAAGTCAGGACCAGCATTTTCCATCATAATACCGCGTTCGTTAACTGTTACAGCAACTTCAAGACCATTGGCAACACCGACATTGTAGTCGTCCTCACCAAAACCAGGGGCTGTATGGACAATACCAGTACCAGAGTCAGTCGTAACGTGGTCACCAAGGATCACCAACTCATCTACAGCTGTATCCCATGGGTGGACTGTCACAATGTGGTTCAATTCTTGACCACGGTAAGTCGCCAAGACTTGAACATCCGCCCAACCAAATTTCTCAGACAAGCTATTCAACAATTCTGAAGCAACTACAAACTTACGAGATTCACCAGCTGGTTGAACGACTACGTAGTCAATATCTGCTCCAACTGTCAAACCACGAGATGCTGTGATAGTAAATGGTGTAGTGGTCCATACGACAATATAAGTATCTGTATCTAGCACACCTTTTCCGTCTTTGATGCGGTTAGCATAGTAAAGGGAAGTTGAAAGCAAGTCATGGTACTCAATTTCCGCTTCAGCAAGGGCTGACTCAGAAGACCATGACCAGTAAACTGGCTTGGCACCACGGTAGATATAGCCTTTTTTAGCCATTTCACCAAAGACACGGATTTGAGCTGCTTCATAGTCTGGAGTCAAGGTCACATAAGGATTTTCCCAGTCACCAGAAACACCCAAACGTTTAAAGTCTTCACGTTGTTTATCAACTTGAGAAAGAGCGTACTCGCGGCAAAGTTTCAAGTACTCAACCAAGTCCATTTCTTTGCGTTTAACGCCTTGTTTTGCCAAGACTTGCTCGATTGGCAATCCATGTGTATCCCAACCTGGGATGTAAGGGGCGTAAAACCCTGACATAGATTTCGAACGAACAATAATATCTTTAGAAATCTTGTTCATGGCATGTCCAACGTGGATATTTCCGTTTGCATACGGAGGTCCATCATGCAAGGTGAAATGTGGTTTCCCTTGGTTCAATTCTTGACGACGTTGGTAAAGTTTTGCTTCTTCCCATTCTTTTTGCCAAACTGGTTCTTTAGTTGGAAGACCAGCACGCATAGGAAAGTCTGTTTTCCCTAGATTGAGGGTTTCTTTAAGTTTCATTGTTACTCCTTTAATTTAAACTGACAAAATAAAAACCACGATTCGCAAAAAGGACGAAAATCGTGGTACCACCTTTGTTCGAAAAAAGACCGTGTCCCTTTTCCTCTTTTCCCGTAACGTGGGGAACGTCCAGTCTTACTATTTTCGGACTAGATTTATTGAGAGGATAATCTAACCACTAGAGATTGCAGGACTCTCACCATCTCCCGCTCGCTGAAAATATAGTTGGTTGGATTTTGTTCTCACATTTTTTATAGGATAAGAACAGATTCTTTGTTTGCATCGTTCTCAGTTGCCGCAGTAGCTTCTACTTCAACTGACTCTTCATGCTGGTCACTTTCTTCTGTCTGTTGATTTTGTTGAGCTTCAAACTCAGCTAATTCTTTGTTACCAGCCTCGATACGAGCTTGTAATTCAGCAACCTCTTCTGGTGTGAATTGACGAGTCATATCAATAGGCTCTTCCTCTGGTTGTAAAGATACAGTTTCACCAAGAACTTCACCCACCACTTCTTTAAAGGCTTCATCACTTGTCTGAAGGTAAGTAGCTGTTGGGCGAAGAATATCTTCCCAATCAGATGACTCGACAATAGCCAATTGACTTTCAATCGTAGACTTGAGGCGTTGATGGAATACACGGCTCTTGTTCTTCAACTCTTCTGTCTCAACAGCCACTCTCTTCGCATTATCTGTTGCCTGACGGAGAATTTCATTTGCCTTGTATTTCGCTTCTTCAAGCAAACGCTGAGCGTCTTGTTCAGCTTGTTGAATAATATTGTTTGAACGTTCTTGAGCAGCTTGTTTAACACGCTCTGCAGTATCTTGAGCAATCAAAACTGACTGACTCAAGGAATCCTTCATCTCATCAAAGTAAGACAAACGTTCTTCCAAACTCTTGATGTGTGTCTCTTTATCGTGATTGCTACGAACCAAGTCTTCGTAGTCACGAACAACGATATCCAGAAATTCATCTACTTCTTCTGGATCAAAACCTCTAAATCTTGTACCAAAGGTTTTATCTTTAATTTCTAACGATGTAATTGGCATACTTTTCCTCACTTACTTAATAAAAAATAGAATCATTAATTGCTTCTGGTTCTTGCTCGCTTGTTACTGTTCTCTTAGGAATATCATTCGTATAATAGGAAAGACGTTCTTCTAGTTTTTTGATATAGAGTTCAGTTTCATCTTTGTATCGAATCATCTCCTCTAATTCAAAGTAAATCTTATCTAGAAAGAGGTCAACTTCTTCCTGATTGTAGCCTCTGAATGTTCTTGAGAAAGCTTTATCACTTATTTCTTGTGGTGTAATCGACATATTTTTTCTCACTTGCTTAAAAGTAGCCGGACTGTTAGTTTTTTCTTATCCTTTTTGGTCTGACCATTGTCTTTGACAATTTTTAGACGACCAAACTTTCTCACACTGATTAAATCCCCAACTGCGACCTGGTAATCAGATTTTTCAACCAGATGATAATTTACCTGGACAGATTTTTTCTCAATCAGTTGACTAGTTTGATTTCTAGATAATTTCAAGGCACTTGATAAGAGGGCATCCAATCGAAAACTCGAAACTAAAATTTCTCGTTCTCTATAATCAATTTTAGACAAAATCCTATCGGTAAAAGGACATTCCTCCAGCGATACAGGAAGTCTGCCAATCTTTCTTATTCCATCCTGAAAAAGAGGAATGAAATCACGATTGACAAAAATCTGTGCTCTCTTTTCATCTACCAAGATATCACCAAATAATTTACGGTCAATTCCTAGTTGGTTGATAATTGTTCCCAATATTTTTCCATGACTCAGTTGCTCAAACTTACTCGGATAGCAAATTTCCAACAAGGCCATTTCAAAGTCTGATATCTCCGGTTCAAAGTAATCTGGATAGAGAAGAACTCGAACCGACTCTGTCGGAAGAAAATCACCACTACTTTGGCAACCCAGTCCATATGTCCCAGCTAGTACCCTCAAAATCTGTTCCTGATGGGGATTGATAAATGGAGTAAGCACCGGCGCATATGTATCTTCTACCCGCTTGATCCACTCTAATCCCTTATCAATAAAGGGGATATCATCTTGGGAAAAATGCTGATAAATGGCTCGATTTACTGTCATAGTAATAGTACTAGTCGTGTTAAGATATTTCCAACAAACTGAATCAGAATTAGCGCTGCCCAAACCGTAAAATCAAGACCAGCAAATTGTAGATTGAGCTTATGAAGGGGCTCAATAACTGGGCGAGCAAGTCTGATGACTAAGCGTCCTAGTTGGCTTTCATAGGCATTTGGAAACCATGAAAGAAGAGCAAATGCAACGAGAATGATGGAATAAATGCTAACCGCATTTTGGATTAAACGAATTAAGAAAATCATTATCTTGCTCTATTTCGTTTAATATCAAAACCAAACTCAGCGCTTTGTGATTCATCTGGAAGTTTGATATCTTCAATATTCACGATAACGTTGACAGGAGTCAATAGATACATCGTACTCGCAACTTTTTTCATATTTCCAGCCAAGACATGACGGGCTCCATCCAAGTAATCAAGGCAACGACGGGCTTGTACTTCTGTCATGTATTGGAAATCAATCAAAATACTTTCATTTCCAGCCAACAAATCTACAATTTCAGTTGCATCTTCATATTTTCTTGGATAGCGAACATCAATTGTCACTTTCTCATCTGAACGATGGCTTTGCATTGCCAATTCTTGCTGACGCGCATGAAGACGAGTAATATTTGCATCTTTAGCTGATCCTGACTGAGCAGGTGCTGGTAATTCTTTAGAAGATGAGATGGCTGGGCTAACTGTTTCCTCTTGTTGAGTCTGGTAGTTAGTCGTTTCTTCTCCGTCTTCTGTAAAATAATCTATAAATTTATCGAATCTATCTTTTAAAGACATAGCTCTCTCCTATTTAAAAAATGCTGTACCGATTCGAACAAAGGTTGAGCCGAACTGAATCGCTTCTTTAAAATCACGACTCATTCCCATGCTTAGCTCTGTCATCGGCATATTAGGGATTTGTTTTTCTCTAATTTCTGCTTGCAGAGCCTGCGTATCCTTGAAAATTTCTTTCAATTCATCACTGTCTGCCTCAAAAGGAGCCATGGTCATTAAACCAACATACTCAATCTGATCTAACTTAGCCAATTCTGGCAAAAGTTCTAGCAATTCTTCTTTTGAAAACCCATGCTTGCTTTCTTCCCCAGAAATATTGACCTGTAAGAAACACTTGACAACATGGTCTGTTCTCTTTTGAATTTCCTGGGCTAACTTTAGGGAGTCTAAAGCATGAAAGTAATCCACAAATGGGATTACTTCTTTCACTTTCCGTCTCTGTAGTGTTCCTATTAAATGCCAAGTAACTGGGTAATCTTTCAAGGCCTGATATTTTTCTAAAAATTTATCAACTCGATTTTCACCTATATGACGGACACCAAGCGGAAGCAAGGCTTCCGCTGTTTGTACATCTACATACTTTGTCACTGCGACTACTGAAACAGCATCTAGAGCACGGTTGGCTTCTTGACTAGCATCAGCTATTTGCTGAAAAACTAATTCAGTATTTTTTTTCAAATTCATTGATTAACGATTTTTGAAGAATGGAGGTGTATCCAATTCATCTTCATCTTGTGAAACTGGTGTTTCGAAGCGTTCTACTGGTGAAACAACGGGATCTGTTTGGCGAACAATAGACTCACGACGCAAGTCCCAGTCTCCAAAAGCAGACGCTTGGTTTGTTTCAAAACGACGTGGGCTTGATTTAGGCAATTCTGCTGTTTCTTCCAAGTCGAATTGACGGTCAAATGTGTGTGCTTGTGGCGCTTTAGTTGATGGACGTCCAACTGGTTGGTTGTTACGAGCTCCAACTACTTTTTCCACTCTCTCTTGACGAACACCTGTCGCTACAACAGTAACACGGATTTCATCCTTCATGCTTTCGTCAATTGATGTTCCAAGCCAGATGTTTACACCTTGGCCAGCTGCTTGGTTGACGATTTCTGAAGCTTCTTCTGCTTCAATCAAGGTCAAATCAAGACCACCAGTAACGTTGACGATGACATCCTCAGCACCATCGATAGTTGTTTCAAGAAGTGGAGAGTAAATTGCTTTACGAGCCGCTTCAACAACGCGTTCTTCACCACTACCGATACCGATACCCATAAGGGCATTCCCTTTGTTGGCCATTACAGTTTTCACGTCAGCAAAGTCAAGGTTAATCAATCCTGGGTTCGTGATCAAGTCAGTAATCCCTTGAACACCTTGGCGAAGAACGTTATCTGCTTCGCTAAGAGCTTCAAGAAGTGGCGTTTTCTTATCAACGATTTCAAGCAAGTTGTTGTTAGAGATAATCAACAAAGTATCAACATGCTCGCGAAGTTCGTTGATTCCTTCTACAGCGTACTGGCCACGTTTGCTTCCTTCAAATCCGAAAGGACGTGTCACGACACCAACTGTAAGAGCACCAAGATCTTTAGCGATACGTGCAATGACAGGGGCTGCACCTGTACCAGATCCACCACCCATACCAGCAGTGATAAAGACCATGTCTGCTCCAGTGATAGCTTCCGTCAAAGCTTCTTCACTTTCTTCTGCAGCTTTACGTCCAACTTCTGGACGACCTCCAGCACCCAAACCACGAGTCAATTTTGGACCAAGTTGGATAACTGTTTCTGCTTTCGTACTGCTAAGGGCTTGTACATCAGTGTTGGCTGCGATAAATTCTACACCAGCAACACCTTCGTCAACCATGCGGTTGATGGCGTTACCACCACCACCACCGACACCAATTACCTTAATAACTGCGCCTTGAGCTGCTGCTGTATCAAATGAAAATGTCATAATTTCTTATCCTCTTTTATTCATCAAACATGCTTCCGATCAAACCACGGAAACGTTCTGTTAGCTTCGGTTTACTTTGAGAACTTGCTTGGAATTCTTCCTTCGGAGCAACTGGAGCTTCCTGCACAGTTTCAGCTGGAGCTGTTTGTGCTGGACTTGGTTGCGCTACTGGATTCAAACGTTGATTTGGAATGCCAAAGTTAATTGGTTTTTGACGAAGGAATTCATCTCCTTTAACTGCTTTTTGTGCAAGAAGATTGACTTCTGTCAATTTACCAGCAAACTCAGACAAGCTAATCACATGTGCAAATGCAGGGTTGCGAATTCCAACTTGATTTGGTACATAAAGTTTTACTCGAACACCAAATACTTCTTGGGCTAATTCAACAATTCCTGGCAAAATTGCATTTCCACCGATAAGGACGATACCTCCTGGCAAATCTAACAAGTGTCTTCTTTCCAACTCTTGTTTGATTTGGTCAAAGATATGTTTGATGCGTGCTGAGATAATTTCTGCCAAGTAGCTTTCGGTTACTTCAACAGGTTCTACTTCACCAATTACTTCAACTTGGAAAGTTTCGTTACTTGCAAGTGGAACGTAAGCTTCACCATAGTTCAGTTTCAAACTTTCTGCAATTTTTTGAGATGTTTTCAAGACTTTAGAAATGTCTTTAGTAACGTAATCTCCACCTTCTTGGTAGATGTTGGTGAACTGCAATTCTTGGTTGCGGATAGTCGCTACAGTAGTCTGACCTCCACCCATGTCAATGACAGTCGCACCAAATTCGCGTTCGCCTTCATTGAGAACGGAGTTCACGATTGCCAAAGGTGAAATAATCACATTATCAACATGAATACCTACACGCTCAACCGTCTTACGAAGATTGTGTAGAATCGTACGAGGACCTGTGTAAAGCAGGCCACGCATTTCCAAGCGGACACCCATCATACCACGAGGGTCACGGATGCCTTGGAATCCATCCACGATGAATTCTTCTGGAATAAAGGTAATCACTTCACGGTCAGGAGTCATGCTCTTTGTCAAAGCTGATTTGACAACATTTTCAACATCTTGATCTGTGATTTCTTTGGTATCAGAAGTTACAGGAATCATTCCTTGTGTTGGTTCAACCTGCAAGAGGTTTGCTGGAAGGCCAACGTTAACAGACTTAATAGAAATACCCGCTTTCTCTTCTGCCTGTGTGATTGCAGATTTGATTGCTGAAGCAGCTGCTTCAATATCAACAATAATTCCGTCTTTTACACCTTTACTTTTGGCATTGCTAACACCAATTACATTTACTTCGCCATCTCTATGCTCAGCTACTAGCACTTTAATCGAGCTAGTTCCGATATCTAAGCCTGTAAAAAAACCATCTCTAGTCATTACATCGCATCCTCTCTGTCTTCCAAGTTTCTCACTTCTATTTAATAACTATGTTTGGGCATAGCTATTCAAAGAATATTATAACACAAAAAATCCAATCGTGCTTAGTTTTTGATAAAATTCCTGCATGTTTTTTGAGAAAATTCTAGAAAAATTCTTCTTCTAAGAGTTTTTTTGAAGTTAACGTTCACAATTTCCTTTTTGTTTCTTAAAAACAAAAAAAAGAGAAGATCATTTTAGATCTTCTCTTGAATAAATTCTTCCGATTTTTGTTGTAAAAAATTTTCTACTAATTTCCCTGTTAAGCGAATTGCTATCACGATAACAGTCGAAACAATGAGATAATTTAAGGGCTGGCCGAAACTTCCAACAAGTGGTGGTTTACTCAAAAATCCATAGTCCCCACCTACAACTAAATTGACAACCCATATCAAGCCATTTAAGGCGAAAGTAATCACCACCACATTCTTCAAATCGAGAAGGGAAGGTTGATAGTTTCTAAACAAGTATAGGAGCGCATTTCCTAAAAGGGCAACATGTCCGATAATGAAGGACAAAATGGTCACGTGTGGAAATGGGTAGGGATCAAAGAGTGGGTAAGCCAGTGCCGCTGTTGCTCCAAAAGTTCCTAAAAGGGCAAAGTATTGTTTGTACTTGGATGTCCCTGGAATCAAGAGCATCACAAACATGGCGATACGGCAATGATAGAAGGGCAAACTTTCTGACAGAGGCATGAAATTGCCCCAATACCAGCTATACAGAACAATCAGTTGAACAGACTGAAGAATCTGAATAAAACGCTGGTAAGCAACTTTGTCGCGAAAACGATAAGAAGCATAGAAAGTAAGAGCCAATAAACATAACAAACCAATGTACCAGTGGAGTTCAAACTGGGGCGGTTCTGATATCTGTGTGGTAAATAATTTATCCCACAAATTCATATTCTATTCCTCGTTCATCTAGCTAGAGGCAGTAAAAAAAATTCACTCCCCCCAGCTTTTAAATTTTTTGAAAAAACTTGATTCTATGCCATGCATAGAATACTTGAGTCTTAAATTCGCAACCTATTATATCATTTGTATTGCAGAAATGCACCTTGCAGATACCCTTTTTTGATTTGTCAACTTCTCTAGCATAAACTAATCAACATATTGGTCTCTTTGTCCTTTATAAACTTTCCAAAGAATCTCCATTTGCTCCTTGGTGATGCGTTTTTCAGATAAGACTGGCAATTGGTCAATGGCAAAAAATTGAAGCTCAGCAATTTCTTGATTCTCTTGAAATTGTCCATCAAGAAGCTTACATTCAAAGACAAACTTTGCATATTGTTTGCTCTGTAGTTGGAAACGATTGGTATCAAAAACTGCAAGTAACCTTTCAGCTTTTGCTGTAAAACCGGTTTCTTCTTCAATTTCTTTAAGAATATTTTCGGTTGGAGAATATCCGACTTCACCAAAACCACCTGGCAAAGCCCAACTATCCTCCCCTTTTCCTCTAACTAAACATACTTTTTCATCCTCAACAATCCAAGCACGGACGTCCATCAGAGGAGTTGCATAAGCGGAAGTCGGTTTCATGACTTCTGCCATTTCTTCTGCATCGAGGTCTGATCCCTGATTCAACATTTCAGATAACAGGCTTCGCAAGTCCTCGTAGCGCTCTCGGTCGAAAGGATCTTTTGTAAAGGTTAATCCAGTATCCGTAATGGCTAGCATTCTTTGCAGATACTTGGCAAAATCACTTGCATTCATTTTCTAAACTTTCTACCAACTTGGCTAGATTCATGGAGTTAGAGCCTTTAAGCAAAATTTGGTCATTGGCACCGAGGCTTTCCTTAACCTGCTTGACTAGGTCTTCAAATTGGTCCTCGTCAGCTGTTTTTTTGAAGTAGAAAACGTGACCGATTGGGAACATTTGACTGGCAAGTTGGCTTAATTCCGCAATATCTTCTCCATAGAAAATCACGGTATCCACCACATCTGGCGATAGGCTCAAAATCATCTGGTTATGGAGTTGGACAGACTGGTCTCCGAGTTCCTTCATGTCTGCCAAGACAGCGATTTTCTTGCCCCCTTCATTAGCTGGAATGGCAGAGAATGTCTCCAAAATCAACTTCATAGCAGTTGGATTGGCATTGTATACGTCAGACAGAATATCTGCTCCATTGGCTGCCTTCTTCCACTCAGTACGATTGCGGGTCAATTCTAGGTTCTGAAAGGCCTGACGAATTTGCTCCTCTGAAACTCCTTCTTGTAGAGCCACATAAGCAGCAATCATAGCATTGGTGGCATTGTACTTACCTGTCACTGGCAAATCGAGGGCTTGTTCCAAAAAATTCGCCTTAAAGGTCAGACTATCCTTGCGCTCAATCAAGTCTGTGACTTCTAACTCAGCTCCTTGCCCAAAACGGATTACTTTTTTATCTGTAGGCAAGTAGTCCTCTACAATCGGGTCAGCTGGTGCCAAAAGCAAAGAACCTGGTGCCATACCATCAGCAATTTGCATTTTTCCTTTAGCAATCTCCGAACGGTCTTTGAAAAAGGCCAAATGGGCTTCTCCAACCAAGGTTACAATGGCTGTCTTAGGATGAGCCAATTCAGACAAGAGATGGATATCTCCCAAGTGATCCTGCCCCATCTCCAAGACCAACTTTTCTGTCCCTTCAGGCATGTGGAGAACTGTGTAAGGAAGTCCAATCTCGTTATTGTAATTACCCTGAGTTTTGTAGGTCTTGTAGGTTGTTGACAGTAAATGCGCCAACATATCCTTGGTCGTCGTTTTTCCATTTGAACCCGTAACGGCAAAGACATCAACAGCCGTTTTCTCAAGATAGTAGGCTGCGAGGGTTTGAAAGGCAGTCAACACGTCGTCTACTAGAATGTAGGGATGATTTGCAACCTCTTTCTCAGACAAGGTTACTGCTGCACCATTTTCAAAAGCTGTTTCGATAAAGTCATGACCATCACGCGCACCTTTAAGTGGCACAAACAAATCACCTGTCCCAATCAAACGACTGTCAAACTCAGCCTTTTCTAACTGAACGTCCGCAAAAAGACTAACGTCATTTTTAGCTCCTACAACTTGGGCCACTTCATGGATTGTTAATTTCATTTCTACTCCTTTAAAAAGGGTTGAAGTCCAAGAACTCTAGTCACCATGCAGTGATCGTTCTGACTTCTACCCCTTCTTTCATTTTTATAGCAAATGCGCTTCGCGCTTGTCAAAACTTTGTTTAGCAAGGTCAACCAAATGCTCGATTAGTTCTGGGTAGCTGATTCCCATATTGTCCCAAAGTAGTGGATACATAGACCACTGGGTAAAACCTGGCATGGTATTAAGCTCGTTTAGGAAAATCTCGCCCTTATCTGTATAGAAGAAATCACAACGAGACAGACCGAGGCCACCGATCGCACGGAAGGCAGTTTCTGCATTATGACGCATGACAGCTACTACATCATCACTAATCTTGGCTGGGATGTCCATGGTAATCTTGTTGTCAATATACTTGGCATCATAGTCATAAAAGGCAACATCCTTGACCACTTCACCAGGAAGCGTGCTCTTCACATCGTAGTTGCCCAAGAGACCAACCTCGATTTCACGGGCATTCACCCCTTGCTCTACCAAGACACGGCTGTCATATTGGAAGGCAAGTTCCAAAGCTTGACGGAGTTCCTCTTGGTTTTCAGACTTAGAAATACCGACACTTGAACCCATGTTTGACGGCTTCGTGAAGACTGGATAAGTCAGTTTTTCTTCAACTTCAGCTATTTTAGCAGTCACATCATCACCTTCGACGATAGCCACATAAGGTACTTGGGCAATCCCAGCAGACTCCAAGACACGCTTGGTCGTGATTTTATCCATGGCAAGACTAGATGACAAGATATTGCAGCCGACATAGGGCATTTTCAAAACTTCAAGGAATCCTTGAACAGAGCCATCTTCTCCCATCGGACCATGAAGAACTGGAAAGACCACTGCGCCTTCTTCGTAGATGGCACTTGGCGCTATTTTCTTATCCCAGTCAATAGTCGCATTGGTCATGAGACGATCTTCTTGACCTGGAGTCTGGCTAAATTCTTGCGTTTTAATAAAGTCACCTGACTGGCTGATGAAGAAAGTCTTGACTGTGAAACGGTCGTAGTTGACCGCACGCATAACACTTTCAGCTGAAAGGACAGAGACTTCACGCTCTGCACTACGCCCACCGTATAAAAGAATAATCGTTTGTTTCATATTGCTTGTCCTAATTCTAATAGAATACTCGTTCTTTAGTATATCATATTTGCTTCTTTTTTGAAACTTGAACATGGTACTAGAATTCAAGAAACATAAAAGAGACCTATAACATCAAAGTCGGTCTCCTTAATTTTCTTATGAATAAATTTAGTTCGTAAATTTGTCTACTCCTACAACTCTGTCCGATTTTCAATGGCTCGTAAGAGTGTGACTTCGTCCGCATACTCGATATCTGCTCCCACGGCTAGACCTCGTGCTAGGCGAGTGACCTTGATACCAGCTGGCTTGAGGAGACGAGAAAGGTACATAGATGTCGCTTCTCCATCCGCTGTCGCATTGGTTGCCACAATCACCTCTGAAACCTCACTATCCATGAGACGGGTCATGAGACTCTTGAGGTTGATATCGTCTGGGCTGATGCCATTCATCGGAGAAATGAGGCCATGCAAGACATGATAGAGGCCGTGGTATTCTTGGATGTTTTCCATAGCAGCCACATCGCGACTATCCTCTAGCACCAAGATGGTTGTCTGGTCTCGAGTCGGATCCGTACAGATTGAGCAAGGGTCATCATCCGTCAGGCGACCACAGATGGAACAATAGGTCAATTCCCGTTTAGCAGACAGGAGATTTTTGGCAAATTCATTGACATCGTCATCAGACATTCCAATGGTATAGAAGGCTAGGCGGGTAGCCGTTTTAATCCCGATACCTGGTAACTTTGAATAGCTATCAATCAGCTTGGCAATAGGTGTTGGATACAGCATAAGTTCCTTTCTAATTCATTGGATGGTGTTGGTGATAAAGATTGATAATGTCGCGTGCAATCGAAGGTCCGACACCGTTTGTAAGGTTGGTGTTATGAGGAAAGACGACTGCGACCGCGATTTGAGGATTTTCGGTTGGTGCATAGGCGACTGCGTTGGTATTATTGGCTTTTTGACCGCCATTAACGTAACTTTCGGCAGTACCCGTTTTCCCGCTGATGGAAACGGCGGCGCCATTTGAAAAGGCACGACCAGTTGTTAGAGCACTCGTTCCATGCGAAACTTGATAGAAACCTTGCTGCAAGATAGCCATATCTGATTCTGAGATATTGACCTTGTTTAGTTCCTTAGTGGCTGTTTCTTGAATCAGACTGCCTAAGCCACCTTGGTCATTGTTTCCATAAATCCCTTCAACGATGTGAGGAGCCAAACGCACACCATTGTTTGCAATGGTTGCGACATACTGGGCTAGCTGCATCGGTGTGTAGTTGTCAAACTGACCAAAGGAATTATTGATATAGTTCCCCAAATCAAATTCTTTTGGCGTAAATCCTGTAGATTCATCTGGGAGGTCAATCCCTGTTGAAGCTCCGAGTCCATATTCCCCAAAGGTTGATCGCAATTTGCCCATTGCAGTCTCTAACTGTCCCGTTGCGACTGTCATATTTGGTGTGTAGGTTTGTCCCATGATTCCTAGCGCGGTTTGAACCATGTAAGTATTAGAAGAGTATTCCAAAGCCTCAACTGCTGTGATCGGGAAAGAGCCATAGGACAAGGTATACCATGAATTGATAGGGGCCGAACCTTGGAAAACGATCGGCTGGTCTGTCAAGGTTTGATTACCTGACAAGACTCCATTTTCCCAACCAGAGCTGATGGTTGCTGCCTTAACAACAGATCCTGGCACAAAGACGTTGGTTATTGTTCCAAGCGAATCTGAACTTAATTTACCGGATTCGACATCATGCTTGACACCTGACATGGCCAAAACTGCACCGGTTTTAGGATTGAGGGCTACGGCGTAGACTCCTTCAGAATATTTGGCTCCACCGTTACCCAACTCTGAGTTGAAGTAGCTCTTGAGTAGGTCGTCCACACCATTCTGGAAAGCTAGGTCAACCGTTAACTTGATGTTGTTTCCTTTGCTTCCTTCTTCGACATTTTCCACACTTTCCATATTTCCGTGTTTGTCGAGGTGGATTTCTTTGACGGAGCGTTTGCCTTGAAGAACATCTTCATATTGCTTTTCAAGATAGGAAGTTCCCACTCGGTCATTGAGAGAATACCCTTTTTTGAGATAGGCATCAACTTCCTCTGCTGGAAGTCCTGACTTTTCATTTGAAACGCTACCGACGATTGTCGATAAAGATGTATCCAGTACTTTACGATCCCATGAGGTTGAAATGCTGATACCTGGTAATTCCTTGGACGCTGACGCAACGAGAGCAACTTGGGTATCATCTAAGGCATCCGTAGAAATGGTACTCGTCGCAAAATTTTCAACAGCATTGAGCTGACTAAAGAGATAGATTTCCTTTTTCTGGTCATCTGTATAATTAAGTTGACTCACGTCAATGCTTTCAACCGCATTATTGTAAAGTGTCGCTTCCGATAAGCGGTTCCCATCTGAATCCAGGCGTTTATCGCTTGGCAAGGATTCGACTGTTTTTTTGTAAATATCCTGGTCCGCCAAGTAATAGTCTGCAATCTGTCGATCAGTCAGATCTGGGGAAGTTACATTTACATATGTGAGGAGTTTCTTGGCTGTCTCCTTCAATTCAGCTGCCGTCATTTTATTGTTTCGTGTGAAAGAAACAACTTGCTTGACAGTATTTTCTACCAAGGGTTTCCCTGCTGCATCATAGATCTGTCCACGAGCTGAACTGGTTGTTACCCTTGTTTGGCTGGCTGAGGCCAATTTTGTTTCATAAAAATCTTTATTGAGCACCTGCATGTATAACAAGCGACCAATAATGGCCATAAAGAGCAGGATGACAATCGCAAATAATAAATTAAGCCGAATCGGAATTGAATGGCTATTAAATTTTCTCATACAACTAAGACTCTTTTCTAGAAAAATTCCCGATTTCCACCTTTATTTTCCCTAAAATAATAGAGCAAACAGGTGAAGCTCAGTACATTTCATTGTACCATATTTTACGGAGAAACTCTTGGAAAAGTCGAAGCATTTTTTGACTTTTAACTGAAAATGCCTTTTTATTTAGTTATCCTAACTTCTATGATATAATGATAGTAATAGTTAGGAAAGCGTTAACTTTTAAGACTTTGACTCATAAAAAGGAGCCTCATGAACAAGCCAGATATCGCAACCATAATCGACCTCCATTTTGAAGAATTAACCGAGCTCGAGCAAGAAATCGCTCGCTATTTTTTGCAAACTGAAACGATCCAAGATGATCTCTCTTCTCAGCAAGTTACCCAGAAATTACATATCTCCCAAGCAGCCTTGACCCGCTTTGCCAAAAAGTGTGGTTTTACAGGCTACCGAGAATTCGTCTTTCAATACCAGCACCAAGCTAGTAAACCGGACACTCATTCGCACAAACACAGTCCTTTGACCAAACGTGTTTTGCGAAGCTACACTATCATGCGAGAACAAACTCAGGATTTGATTGACGAAGAACAACTGGAACGAGTTGCCCAATTAATCGATGACGCTGAACGAGTTTACTTTTTTGGGACGGGAAGTTCTGGTCTGATTGCCCGTGAGATGAAACTGCGCTTTATGCGTCTAGGTGTTGTCTGTGAAGCTTTGACCGATCAGGATGGCTTTGCTTGGACGACTAGTATCATGGATGAAAATTGTCTGGTACTTGGCTTTTCTCTATCAGGCACTACTCAATCCGTCCTCGATAGTTTGTTGGATGCTAAGGAAATGGGGGCCAAGACCATTCTCTTTACCAGCGCTCCAAACAAAAACAGTCAGGCTTATACTGAAACAGTCCTTGTGGCAAGCCACAGTCAATCTTCTTACATCCAGCGTATTTCCGCTCAACTCCCTATGCTCATTTTAATAGATTTGATTTATGCCTACTTTTTAGAAATCAATCGCGAGAGCAAGGAAAAAATCTTTAACAGCTATTGGGAAAATAAAAAGCTCAATGGCTATCGTAGACAAAAACGCGTTAGAAAATCCTAGTTTGGTTGAACCAAACTAGGATTGTTTTGTCTTGAAATGATAGTAGGCTCCCAACATCCCTGCTGTATTTTGGTGATGGACAAATTCTAATCGTAAAATAAAACGAGCTATTCTTCAGAAGTACGTTCTATAAGATTATAGTTTAATGCAAAGTGTAGCGATGTAGTCATTTCCATAAGCTGATAATCGATGTCTTTTGTCACACGATTCATAAAAATCAATCATAGCGAGACCATTTTTAAGTTGTCCTCTAATCTGACTTTCTAAGGTATGGCTAAATTCATATCCATATTCTGGATTGATGGTGATTTTGCCTTCCTCTTCAAGCTCTCTTGAATTAAAAGGTAGTGAAAACTTTAACTGTAATTCCTCATCGGGTTTGTCCCAAACAGTGTCAGCATCATACATGTAGATCCAAGGATTCATAAATCCGACCATTAAGAGTCCACCCTTTTTCAATACTCGAGAGGCTTCTTTATACATGTTTTCTAAATCTTCTATATATACATTTGAAACCGGATTAAAAATAATATCAAAAGTTTCATTTTCAAATGGAAATGGTTTTGTCATATCGCCTTGAACTGTGTTGATTTTTAAGCCTTCTCTTTTAGCAACCATATCATCTCTTTGTAATTGTGATTTAGAAAAATCCATTATGGTTACATCATAACCTTTTATAGCAAAAACTGGTCCCTGCTGTCCACCACCACAAGCTAACCCTAATATCTTTTTCCCCTTGGCTTTTTCAAACCATTCTTCCGGAACTTTTTTCCCAACAGTTAAGGCAACAGCAATTGGATGTTTTCTAACTTCTTCTAATTCTTCATGTGTCAATGGCTCAGTATAATCATTTTTTACATTATTCCATCTATCTTGATTACATTTTATATAATTGTTCATCTGATAATCTCCTGGTAATTTGATACTATTTCTATTTAAGCTGGATGTGCTGTCATTACATTTTTCTCACCGCTACAACTTCTAATTTATCAATTTCTCATCCATCTCATTATATCACTTTTTTCTTCTTGGTTTAGGTTTTAGTATTTAGAAACAAAGTAGAGAGCTTGCACCGTTTTCTAAGGCTATCTTAAAGGGAATCTCCTCTCATATATTTTTCGATGGTAGGAAATCTGCTCCTATCCTACTTTTTTTGTAATTCATATTTGTCTTTCCGCTAGTTTTCATATACTGGACAGTTTTTCTATCATCAAAAAAAGAATTAAGCAGAACATTTTTCACTCGACTAGTGATTAAGTGTTCTTCTTAATTCTATAATTTCAAACTAGGATTGTTTTGTTTTGAAATGATAATAGGCTCCCAACATACCTGCTGTATTTTGGTGATGGGCAAATTCCAATCGTGTTTTTTCAGCTAGACTTGGTACCAAGGCCGCCTTCAAGGCTGCGCGAATCTTCGGTTTGAGGATAGCTTCTTGCCCCATGATACCGCCACCGAGAATGACCACTTCTGGATTGGCAACGTAGCAAATATTTGCCAGACCTTTTCCTAAATAGTCTACCATGCGGTCAATACCTGCCATACAGATTTTATTTCCTTCGGTAGCTTCCTTGAAGATGCGTCGGCCATTCCACTGATCAACTGGATCACCGTGAGCCGCTGCCACATATTCTACCAAAGCTGTCGTAGAAGCCAGGTCTTGGAAAGCTCCATCCTGCATGTGCATATAACCAACTTCGCAAGCTGAGTTGCTAAATCCATGGAAGACTTTCCCATCCATAATCAAGCAACCACCGATACCTGTTCCAATGGTCAAGCAAAGTGTCACACTTGCTCCCTTTCCTGAACCAGATACTGCCTCAGCAAGACCTGCACAGTTGACGTCATTTTCAATCTCGCAAGGAATCGCAAAACTCGTCTCGATTTCCTTCTTGAACTGGGTTCCAGCATAGTTGGGAATCTGAGGACCAGCATAGAAGATTTCACCCTTGTCTGGATCGACCATTCCCGCTGAAGAAATGGCAACACCTGCTACTGGATCCTTTTCTAAATAGCTAGCTACGATATCTTTTGTCTTTTGTAAGATATGGGGTCCACCCTTTTGCGCCTCAGTTGGCATTTCATGCGATTCAACAAGTTGGCCTTCTTGGTCAATCAAACCATATTTGATGTTGGTTCCACCGATATCAATTGCAACGTAGTGTGTCATAAATACCTCCTTATGGATTAGAGGAAGCGCTCCTTGGTTTCACGAATCAAGGCTGCTGCTGCTTCTACAACTGGGCGATCTTCTTCAGTTACTGGTGTCAATGGTGAACGAACTGAACCAATGTTCAAACCTTCATTGATCTTCAAGACTTCTTTAATGACACCATACATATTTCCATGTGCAGCAGTCAATTTACCAATGATTGCATTGATAGCGTATTGCAATTCACGCGCTGTTTCCAAGTCTTTCTCAGCAATCAACTCATTGAGTTTCAAGAAGAGTTCTGGCATCGCACCGTAAGTACCACCAATACCAGCTTTGGCACCCATGAGTCGTCCACCTAGGAACTGTTCATCTGGACCGTTAAAGACGATACGGTCTTCTCCTCCAAGACTGACAAAGGTTTGGATATCTTGAACTGCCATTGAAGAGTTCTTAACACCGATAACACGAGGATTCTTCAACATTTCAGTGTAAAGACTTGGAGTCAAAGCAACTCCTGCTAATTGAGGAATGTTGTAGATCACATAGTCTGTATTTGGTGCTGCAGCACTAATGTCATTCCAGTATTTAGCAACTGAGTACTCAGGCAAACGGAAGTAAATAGGTGGGATAGTTGCGATAGCATCTACTCCCAAGCTTTCCGCATGGCGAGCAAGTTCCATACTGTCTTTAGTATTATTACAAGCTACGTGAGCAATGATGGTCAATTTGCCCTTAGCAACTGCCATGACTTCTTCCAGAATCAACTTGCGATCCTCTACGCTTTGGTAGATACATTCACCAGAAGAACCGTTGACATAGAGGCCTTGAACTCCCTTATCAATGAAGTATTGAACCAAGGCACGGGTACGCTCTGGACTGACTTCTCCTTGATCATCATAACATGCGTAGAAGGCTGGAATGACACCTTCATATTTTTTCAAATCTGACATAGATTTTCTCCTAAGATTTCTTTTTTTCTGCTGAG